>NZ_AZAJ01000001.1:3000000-3151883 GCF_000504205.1 Methanolobus tindarius DSM 2278
CAGGAGGCGTGCAGACTGAAATGTTATTAGTATGCATGCAAATCAGTCAGATAAGTTGTAATCTTCAGTTTCGTTCTCATCAACATATTGTGATTCTATAGTAGTACCTTTTCCTACAAGCAGGTTATATGAATCATTTGCTTCATTGTATTTGACAAGCACATTGAATATTTTCACAATACTGCCATATGGTACTTTTGTGAGAATGTCGTTATCTTCAGAAAGGTTATGGGACGGAATAACAGCATAGACAGCTTTTTTCGAACTGCCATCACACACACGGAAAAGTTTGTATTTTTCATCCCCAAGGTCTGCTGACATTACAGAACAAACCACATTGATACGTTTTTTGCTGTGTTTTTCAATTTGTGACAGGCGGGCAAACTTTGATTTTGAAGATAAATTAATGAAGTGTTTTGCAAGTTTGTCCTTTCTGAGTATTGCATAGGAATATTTGATGTCAGTATTGATGTAGCGGTAAGGTTCATCACACTGAGCCAGCTTTTCCATAAGTCTTGTGGGTTTAATATCCTTTTTCTGCTCAAAACTCCAGCAATTTTCAAGAGTGCATTCTCCTGACCATAAAAATGTGCAGGGGCTGTATATCCTGACACCTATTTTCTTCAGCATAATAGTAAGCCTGCGAAGTTCGGTTGAATTTGTTTTGTCCGCAGGTTCAATGATTATGATATTGCCATCCTGTGAAAGTTTTTCAGCCATGCTCTTAACAAGACCTGCTTTCTCATCCAGGCTTAAATCTTTCATTTCATTAAGAACATTGGAAAATACAATAAGGTCAACATTGTCCAGAAGTTTTTCGACATCAAGTTTTGATACATCTGTCCTGATGGGCTCTTTTACCGTGACATTTGATTTAACGGCTGCATATTGTGGCACCAGGAAATTATAAGCTTCTATATTCTCATCGAATAGTTCAACAGAGTGGATCTCAGCTTTGTGGTCATCCAGACGGTTGTACATATCGATAAGTGCTAAAGGAATTGTGCCTGGCCCGCTTCCAACGTCAATTATCTTCATACGGGTCTTTAAGAGTCCGTCCTTTGCCATTTCATATAGCAGGTACTGGAATTGTGTGAAATAAACCGGAAACTGGTATGCCAGATAGCCAAGTACACTGTAGCCTTTTTCATAGCTTATATTCCTGGAACTGCTTTCGTTCCAGTAGCTGGCTTTCTGCATGCGTATAGCTTTTCTTATTTTCTCCATTGTCTGTATATCGTCCCAGTTCTTGCCAGTCTTCTTCTCTATATACTGTTCGATAAGACGCTCAAGTTTTCGGGAAACTGCAGCAGATTTAAAGAACTGCTCGTTCTTTTTAATTTCATCCTCACTAAGTATCATCTGCTTAACGGGAGATGCGCGTACAATACGAAAATCATCATCTTCAGGAATGATATCAACACCCAGATCGAAAAGAACCGGTATAAGTGTCTGGTGTATTTGCTTAAGAGAAGCCTCTTCTTTCAGATAATCCCTTAATTCGGATAGCATGAATTCCTGTTTCATACGTGAAACATATTTAAATGTGGATAAAATCTCCCTGTCTGACATTATGGAATCATAGCCAGTTACCCATGATAAATATGGTGATGGAAAAGGTGATGGAAAAGGTGATGGAAAAGGTGACAAAAATGACTGATGCAAAACCAAGCTGAAATTATGAATTTGAATATATGTTAGCTTGCATGCTATTATCCATTAGGCTTCACCGTGATCTTTATATATGATATAGTTGTAGTCAGATTTAGTTGTCTTAAAACAAGTAAATTGGATATAATCCAAATATCATGGCAACAGATGTCAATTAAATGCACAACAATTTCCTTTGGACGAGGGATTAAATCATTTAAAAAGGACTGTTTATATGGAATCAGAAAAACCATTGTTCCAGAAAATATTGCAAAAAGCACGGGAATCCATTCTTAATTTCGACACCATTGAAGCCGAATCAGCTGTGAGGGAAGCTGTTGATGCCGGCATGGATCCTGTTGATCTTATAGAACTTGGATTTATTGAGGGAATGAAAGAAATTGGAGATCAATATGAGAAGGGAGATGTTCCTCTTTTACATATATTCGCTGCCTCCAGAATTATGGAAAAAGGTGTTTCTCTTCTCAAATGCTGTGCAAATGAGAACAAACTCGAACTAAAAATGTTCGGAAGCATTGCCATGAATACATAAGGCAGAATCCGATCCTGCCTTATGTTCCTTTTTTGAATGTAACATTTATTACTGATAAGTTTCCATCTTTTTATTATGGGAAGTTCTTCCATAGATGAAAACGTCCTGATGCGACAATCAGATATACTGATAGCAGATGGAAATTATGAGGATGCCATATCCTGCCTGGATGTCATTCTTGAAGAAAAACCGGATGATGAAGAAGCCCTTTCCATGAAAGGACTGGCTTTATGCCTGAAGGGTGAAACTAACAGGGGAATTGATATTCTGGAAGAAGCTCTTTCAATAGATCCGTTTTCAAAAAAAGTCCTTATTATTTTTGCAGATGCATGTCTTCATTCATCAATGCTGGAAAAGTCTCTGGAGATCTTAGATAGGGCCATAAGCTATTATCCGGATGATGACGGTTTCATTATGCTTAAAGCCACAATACTGGGTGCTTTGAAAAAAAATCAAATAAATTCATATTTTAACTGAAACCGGAAATCAGTAGTTATATATGTAAACACTTTCTATTTATTTACATGAGCTGGTATGTAGTAGATGTAATTGACAGGGCCGTGGAAAGGACGAGAAGTTTCCTTTTTGAGCCTTTCGACATTACAAAATGGTTAAAGCTTGCAATAATAGTTTTCTTTATTGGAGGCTCCGGAGGGTTTAATGGAGGGGGAAACGGTGGTTCATATGACACATCCGCAGGTGAACCTGATGTCTCCTGGATTCCCGACAGTCTGACTGATTTTTTAAGTAACTTATCCCATCACATTTCATCATTTTCTGACACGACAATGCTGATGACACTTGTTCTGATTTTGCTGCTGATTTTCTTAATAGCAATTATCCTTGGATATATAGGCAGCACAATGGAATTCGTGCTGGTGGAATCTCTTGTAAGCAATGAAGTCAGGATACGTGAATATTTCAAAAAATTTATGGGTAAAGGACTTTCACTTTATGTCCTGCGTCTGGTAATTGTGTTTGCGGTTATTTTAATGATAGTCATTGTTACTGCACCTTTCATATTCCTTATAGCAGAAGGCGATTCAGGTGCATCCGGTGCATTGGGAATAATAGGCTTTATCTTTGCGATTATTGCTGCAGTTATTTTATTCATTATTGTTTTAGGAATAATTGGTTCGTTCATAAATATGGCAATCCCGGTTTCCATGTATCAGGATTCAGGTCTGCTTTCTGCAATTGGAAGAGTATTCAGCCAATTCAAAGCAGACTGGAAGCAAATGGTCATTTATTGGATAGGACGCGGCATTTTAGGTTTTGCCGTTGCCATTATGGCAGGAATCATTGGTCTGATAATACTCGTAATTCTAGTGTTGCTATTAGGAGCAATAGATCTGGCATTGTACTATATTCTCAATATGGTATTATCCGGTACTGTATTGTGGTCACTGTTAATAGCGGTTGTAATCGTGGAGCTATTACTTTTGAGTTTCACATCAGCTATAATCAGGATGCCATTTGCTGTATTCATGAAATATCACATGTTAAGTTTCCTGGAATTATGGTATCAACTTAAAATGCCAATCTTTGACGAACTCCACAGTACTTCAGGCAACGGCCCAGATCAGTGGATTGAAGAAGCTGAGATTATTGATGAATAAGTTTTGATGGTAACGTTGTTACCGTCTTTTTTCCACTTTTATATTTTTACCTTTTCTCCTATTTTCTTTTTACCGGATAACTGATATTATGTGCCAGCCTTCATGTTATCATGAAAAAAGTGATACTTGCTTCAGCGTCCCCAAGAAGAAGTGAACTGCTTTCCACTCTTATTGGTCCGAATTTTGAAATTATAGTTAGTTCCTATGACGAGAAAGAAGTTGAAGATCTGGCTCCTGCTGAACTGGTAATGCATCACTCAAGGGAAAAAGCAATCGATGTTGCAGGAAAACTGAATGAAGGTATCATTATTTCTGCCGACACTGTTGTTGTATATGATGGAACTATTCTGGGCAAACCAGATAACACAGACGATGCCAGAAGAATGCTTAAGGCATTAAGTGGCCAACAGATACAGGTAATTTCCGGAATCACTGTGATGGATATTGCCAGTGGTTCAGCAGTTACAGAACATGAGAGTACGGATATATGGATGCGCCAGATTTCGGATTCTTTAATAAGCAAATACATCAGTACCGGGGAAACCGAAGGAAAGGCAGGTGCCTTTGCCATTCAGGGAAAAGGCGCAATACTTGTTCAAAGAATTGAAGGCGATTTTTTCAATGTAGTCGGACTTCCGCTTTACAGGTTATCCAAGATGCTTGATAAATTTGGAATCAATGTTCTGGATTACTCTTTTGGAAACGGAAACAGAACAAAATAGCAGAATAGTGCAAGTTATTGAATTATCAAATAAAAAAGAAAAGAAAGCCGATCTCCTGGATCAGCAGTCTTTTTTCCAGCGTCTCAGAATTCCCATTGCGCAAAGCACTGCGACAATAAACATTGGTGTTTCAAATCCGGGACTTTCAGCTTCATCTTCTGTAGCTGTTTCTTCCACTGCCTCTTCTTCTGGCATTTCTTCGATAGGTGAAGATGATGCTACAAGAGTGTATGTCGTGGGTGTTTCGAGTTTAAGGTCATGCAGTTTTATTGATGAAGTGGTTGCTGCACTGGAGGTAACTTCACCGTCCACAATAACATCCACATCGAAGCTGTAAGATTCATCTGCAGGAACTGTCATTCTTACAGTGGCTCTTGTCCTCTGGTTATTTTCAAGATTGGAGGCAATTGCACTGCCTGAATATCTTGTGTAATCATCAACAATTGCTGTGACAACCACAGTTATCTTATTCGCCTCATCTCCCTGATTGTAAAGGCCGGGGGATGCTTCAAATATAATATCTTCACCATAGTTAGTTGCCTGAATAGTTTCGATCATAAGGTCAGTAAGTATTACATTTGGAACTTCGTCACTTACGTCACTAACCAGGCGGACATAGGTTGAAGAATCATCCACAAGGCTGCCATCCTCGAAAAGCTCAATAACAACAAGTTGCTCTCCACTTTTTGGAACATTTAAGGAAACTGTCTTGTATGACTGCTCCTGTGCCTTCAGATAGCCAACACTTTCCTCATGTTCTGCAGTAATAAGATTTGTCGAAGGGTCCTTTGATTTCACTTTAAGGCTAAGTGAACCAGTGTCAGTTGTTAATGGGTTCTGTATGTAAGCTGTAACTTTAAGTTCGAACTCTTCGTCAGCCGGTGTCGACATTACATCCACATTGGTGATTACCGGATGTGGTGTTTCTTCGATCATGTTTTGGTTAATGCACCCGCTGGAGACGCAAAAAGCAAAAATGAAAAAGAAAAGCAGAAGGTTCATAACTTTCATGTTATCGCCTACAGCTTGACTGTCAGTATAAGTGTCTGCTCATCTACAACATTATCGCCGTACATAAGTTTGACATAGACATCTGTTTCTCCGTTTGGAGCATCATCCTTTACAGGTATCTGAATACCCTTGGTGTATGATGTTCCGCTTCTGGCCATTGCTTCGTTAATTTCCATTGAAGTATCGTTAGCAATGAGTTCGTTGTCCACGTCAAATTCAACTGTCAGAAGACCCACTGGTATTGTACTCTGTCCATGGTTCTTTACAGAGAATGATATGGTTGCATTTGTTCCTTTCTTAAGTTCCCATGTTTCGGATGATGCTGTACGCAGTGAACTCATGTTCTCAACAAATCCAAGGAACTGGAGTTGTACATCAGGTGTTATTATTACATCAACTGGTACTGACTTTGTCTTTGTAATCTGCTTACCTTCCTCATCCATTCCGGAAAGGTAACTGACTGTCACGGCAGAGTCATTAACATCTGTGTTAAATGCAGGTGCCGTTATTTTCGCATTCAGGACTGATGACTGAGCAGTAGTTTCTTTACCTGCTATGTTCAGTGATCCTGTTCCTGTAACTGTGAATGGTATGAAACCTGAAACAGTTACTGATTCAATTGCCTGTGTATCATTGTTCGTTACTGTAAGCGTTATGTCCTGTTCCTGGAATTCTTTAATAACTACAGGGTTGGTGCTGACAAATACATTGTCAGGACTGACTGGGTCAGCTGACTGCACCGTGTCTGTACATCCGGAAACCAGCACCATTGCCAGTATGGACATTGCTATAATTATCTTTCGGACTAGTTCTGTCATATATAACTACCTCACTTTTGAAAGTACTCAAAAGTTTAAATATTCTTTGTTATTTTTTTCTAATGATATAATAATTTTAAATTAAAAATAAATTGATTTAAGGGTAATTAATCCAAAATGTACACCGGAATTGCTTTCTATGCATTGGTTCTTATAGATATAATTAAACAATATTCTGAGGTCTGACATGTCTGGTTTAACTGCAAAAGAAAGGTTTATCCGTTCCCTTGAAGGAAAAGAGGTGGATAAAGTTCCTGTCTGTTCAGTCACACAAACAGGAGTTGTAGAGCTTATGGAGATTACAGGTTCAAAGTGGCCGCAGGCCCACTATGATCCTGAAATGATGGCAACACTTGCAATAGCAGGTAATACAATTGCCGGACTTGAGGCTGTAAGATTTCCTTTTTGCAATACGGTGATCCCTGAAACCCTGGGCTGTATTTTTAATGAAGGGTCTATAGATACGCAACCTTACCAGCTGGATTTCCCATGCAAAACAAAAGAAGATGCAGCAAACTTCTCAATTCCTGCTGACCTGGCTAAAAGCAGAAGAATTGAAATAATGCTGAAGACTGCAGAGATAATCAAAGACAGGATTTCAGATGATATTCCTCTTGTAGCAGGAATGATAGGACCAGCTTCTATTGCTTTTTATCTTTCAGGTGCAAAGAATTACCTTCACTGGTGTATTACTGATCCGGAACTTTTGAAACGGCTCATGAAGCTTGGGACAGAGATCTGCATTGAATATTCCAATTTACTCTTTGAAAGAGGTGTGGATGCAGTAGTAATCATAGATTCTGAAGCCGGACCAGATCTATTGCCACCACCTCTGTTTACTGAACTTGTTCTTCCAGAGTACCATTTACTAACATCTGAAATGAAAGGTCACAAAATTTTGCATATCTGCGGTGATGCCACAGATATTCTGGATCCAATGGCTAATTCAGGATTTGAAGGTTTGAGTATTGAGGAAAGGACTGATCTTTCCTATGCAAAGAGCATTGTTGGAGACAGGGCCTGTTTAATAGGTAATCTGTCACCTGCTGCTACCCTTTTATCAAAATCAACAGACCAGATAAAAAAGGAAGCAAAACAATGCATTGAGGACGGAGCAGGAATACTTGCACCTGGTTGTGGTATAGCTCCACGGACACCGGTTGAAAATATTAAGGCTTTTGTGGCTTCCAGGGACGAATATTACAAAGAACAAGGTTGAAACGAAACCAGAATCCTTTAATTATATTTTTTGTTTTCTTTTTGTTTTCAATAGTCATATTCTCTTTTTGATTTTGTTCACTTCATCTATGATTACATACAATTTTTATTTTATAATCGCATAATATGTGCAGCCTTCAAAGAGGTTTTATCGATTGAAAGGATGGATACTGTACAAAACTGCTCAGAATTCCCTGAGCCCGGATGCTTATGAAATTCATCGTCTTATAGAGACAGCAGGGAAAAAAGGTATTGATATTGAGGTTGTGTCCCCGGACCTATTTGACCTGCTGGTTACACGTGAAGACAGAAAAAGCATATTGCTTAATGGTGAAGTTGTACCATTGCCTGATTTCCTTCTACCACGTATGGGTGCAGGAACTTCTTATTTTGGAATGGCAGTTATACGTCACCTGGAAAAACTTGGGGTATATATCGTAAACTCTGCGCAGTCAATTGATACTGTAAAGGATAAACTCTATTCACAGCAGATACTTGCAGGTCATAATATTCCTGTGCCACGTACAATGCTTGGAAAATACCCTATCGATGATACACTTGTAGAAAAATACCTGAAGTTCCCTCTTGTTGTGAAGACACTTTCCGGTTCAATGGGAAAAGGAATTTTTTTGTGTGAAAATAAATTACAGTTTAATGATCTGATGGGGCTTATACACGTGACAAGTCCTAAACTGAACATAATCCTTCAGGAATTCATCAAAAGCAGTCATGGAAAGGACCTCAGGGTCTTTGTTGTAGGCGGAAGACCGATTGCATGTATTGAAAGGAAATCAAGTGACAATAATTTCAAGGCTAATTATTCACGTGGAGGACAGGTTTCCAGATTTAGCATGACACCTGAAGTTAAATGGCTTGCAACAGAAACCGCAAGATTGTTCGGACTTGATATTGCAGGCATTGATCTTCTTTTTGATGGAAAACATTTCAGGGTCTGTGAGGCAAATTCATCCCCGGGATTTAAAGGTATTGAAAGTTGCTGTGATATTGATATTGCTGATGAGATATACAATTTCATAAAGATACGTCTTGGTCGCTTTGAAGATTAGTGTCTTAAAGGGAAGTTAAACATTTATACAGTATAATATTACCATATTTTTCTTTTTCAAGATGTATATCGACATTACAAGTTTCATTCTTTCTAGTAAATAAAGAACTGCTTGTTGAAAGTGGGTACTTGAAAGAAAGACGGCAGTTTTATTCCGGGTCCAATTTTACAACACTACTTTTATATAGCTAATATTTATATAATACTGTGTGCAAATGAGTAACATGTGTATTGTATTGAAGGACTTAATTAAGCAATTGCTTAGAGGAAATTAATAATAGAGTTAAAGGGATGCGATCGATTGAATTTTAAAAACATTACAATTAACAAGAAGATCATTGCTTTTGCTTTGATCCTTACTATACTGCCAATGACAGCAGTTGGAATATTTGCTTACGACCAAACAGCCAATGCTATTCGTGAACAATTGCATGAAAGACTTGATGAACAGGTATCCATGGAAGAGCAATATGTAGAAGCGATTTTTAATATTGCCCAGGAAAACCTGGTAGCAAGTGCAGGAGTTGCAGATGAGGCGTTCTATTCGACTGGTGAGCCGACACTATCAGATGGAAATATGGTTCTTGGAGAGGATTACGTTGTTAATGGAAATAATGAAATTGTAGACCATGTCAAAGAACAAACCGGAAGTGAAGTATCCATATTTCAGGTTCAGGATGGATATGCAACGAGAATCTCAACTACAACTACTAATTCAGATGGCAGTCGCGCACTTGGTTCAAGAATATCAGATGAAGTATATACTTCGGTTGTAACCAATGGCAAAACATACACAGGTCGTGCCAGTGTACTGGGCGAGTATTTTTTGGCTTATTACACCCCGGTCAAAGATGCAAGTGGAAATACAATTGGTATCCTTTCAATAGGTATTCCTGAAGAGGTTTATCGTCTAAGGATAAAAGAGCAGATGTCCAGTATTGTTTTTGGTGAAACCGGATACATGTATGTAATGGATTCCAATGGTGATGTGATAATTCACCCAAGCATAGAAGGTGACAACCTCCTTGAAAACGACTTTGCAAAAGAGATGGTTGCTAACAAGGAAGGAAGAGTCAACTATATCTGGAACGGACGTGAGAAAACAGTAAGCTATTCTTATTATCCTGAAAAGGACTGGATAATTGCTTCAGGAACTTATATTGATGAATTTGAAGCACCTGTAAGAGCTATCAGAAATGGTCTTATTGCGGCAATCGTTGTCTTTGCACTTTTGGGTTCAGCAGCTGCACTTCTTATGGGCAGATCCATTTCAAGAGGAATTCAGAAAATTGTTACAGACTTCAAGCAGATATCAGATGATGCGCTGGAAGGCAAAATTAACAGACGTGCAGAGCCTGATGTAGATATTGATTTCATAGCGATTCCGGCAGGTCTGAATGAAATACTCAATTCGCTTACCAATGTTATTAATGTAGTCAGGGATAGTGCAGATAGTGTTGCTTCTACCGCAGAAGAAATGTCTGCTTCTATTGAGGAAATGACTGCTGCTTCAGCAGAAATATCAGATACTGTTGGTGAGATTGCAAAGGGTTCACAGGAGCAGTCCTCCAGGGCCGATGATGTGGCAAAGACCATGAATGACATGACCATCAGTGTCCAGGATATTGCTAACAGCGCACAGAATGCAGCTGAAGCAGCAAATGCTGCCAGGGACTTTATCTTCAATGTAGGCATGCAGTCCAAGGAAATGCTTACCCAGATGGACGCTATTAAGGGTGCCACCAACACTTCATCAAGTGTAATTAAAGAACTTGAATCAAAGTCCAACCAGATTGGTGAGATTGTGGATATTATCACAAGCATTGCTGATCAGACCAACCTGCTTGCTCTTAATGCTGCTATTGAAGCTGCAAGGGCAGGAGAACACGGACGAGGATTTGCTGTTGTTGCAGATGAGGTAAGAAAGCTTGCTGAAAACTCAGGAACTGCAGCATCACAAATCGCAGAATTGCTTACTGAGATTAAAAACGGAACACATGAAGCAGTATCATCCATGGACGCAGGTTCTCAGACTGTAGAAAATGGTGTAGCTGCACTTTCAGGCACAGTTGAAGCTGTGCAGAAAATTGTCGAAGAGAGTAACAGGATAGCTGTAATGGCTGAGAATATTGCTGCTGCTGCAGAAGAACAGTCCGCTTCCATTGAGGAAGTAACTGCCACTGTTGATGAAGTTGCATCCATTTCCCAGGAAGCAGCTGCAGGTACCCAGCAGACTTCAGCAGCAATGGAACAGCAGAGTGCAACAGTACAGGAGATATCCAAGAGCTCACAGTTGCTTGCTGAGATGGCTTCTGATATGCAGGAAATTGTTGGAAAATATGTTACTGAATAATAAGACTGCATACAGGTCCACATGGGCCTGAACAATACACATGAGGGTTGCACCCCTCTACTCTTTTTTTTCTTTTTCTCCACCAGATCTGTTTTATTACTTTAGTTTCTCAGATTTTTTGTCAGATTTAATGCATAATTACTTTTGTATATACATGAATCTCAATAGTATCTTTTCTATATCTTTGAGTATCGAGCTTAAATTTTGAAGAAGTAATTTATGAGAACCAGTATATTTATATAATTATGCAGACTATATAAGTCAGATGATGTGCAATATATACACAATTGCATTTAAGAAATACACTTCATTACCATGAGTAAATTTACGGATGTGGTTCTTTGAATTTAACTAAATCTTTAAATCTTAAAAACGTAACAATAAGCAAGAAAATTATAATATTTGCGTTGATTCTCACAATAGTGCCGGTTACTGCGGTTGGTATATTCGCTTACGATCAGACTTCAAGTGCTATTCATGACTTATTATACGAAAGACTTGATGAACAGGTCATGATGGAAGAGCAGTACATAGATGCTGTCTTTTCAGTAGCCTTAGAAAGCCTGGTTTCAAATGCAGGCGTTGCAGAAGAAGCATTTTATTCACGTGGAAATCCATCGATATCAGATGGAAATATGGTTCTTGGCGAGGATTACGTTGTTAATGGAAATAATGAAATCGTTGACAACGTGAAAAAACAAACCGGTAGTGAAGTATCAATATTTGAGGTACAGAACGGATATGCAACCAGGATATCTACAACCACTACAAATTCTGATGGTAGCCGGGCACTTGGTTCAAGAATATCAGATGAAGTTTATAATACTGTTGTGAATAGTGGAAAAACATACACCGGACGTGCCAATGTTCTCGGAGAGTATTTCTTGGCATATTACAAACCAATTAAGGATACAAATGGAAAGACAATAGGTGTTCTTTCAATAGGTATTCCTGAAGAGGATTATCGCCTTCAGATTAAAGAACAGATGTCTGGAATTGTAATTGGTGAAACCGGTTATATGTATGTAATCGATTCCGAAGGTAATGAGATTATTCATCCGACTATTGAGGGAGAGAGTGTTGCACAATATGACTTTATCCAGGAAATGATTGCAAACAAGGAAGGTAGAATCACTTACACCTGGGAAGGCCGTGAAAAGGTAATGAGCTATGGATATTATCCGGATAAAGACTGGATCATAGCTACAGGAACCTATGTTGACGAGTTTGAAGCTCCTGTAAGAGCTATCAGAAACGGTCTGGTTGGGGCCGTAATTGTTTTCACTATACTTGGCGCTGCAGCTGCAATACTTATCAGCAGATCTATTTCAGGTGGAATCCAGAAGATAGTAGCAGATTTCAAGCAGATATCAGATGATGCTCTTGAAGGTAAGATTAACACAAGGGCTGAAACAGATGTAGACATTGACTTTACAGCAATTCCTTCAGGTCTTAACGAAATATTGAGTTCACTTTCGTCTGTCATTGCTGTTGTCAGCAAGAGTGCAAATGGTGTTGCTTCAACAGCTGAGGAAATGTCTGCTTCCATTGAGGAAATGACAGCGGCTTCAAGTGAGATCTCAGATACCGTTGGTGAAATTGCAAGAGGTTCCCAGGAACAGTCTTCACGGACAGAAGATATTGCAAGAACCATGAATGACATGACAATTGGTGTTCAGGACATTGCAAACAATGCTCAGAATGCAGCAGAAGCAGCAAATTCCGCAAGGGATTTCATTGCCAATGTAGGTCAGCAGTCAAGAGACCTTCTTACCCAGATGGATGCGATACAGAACGCTACTAACAGTTCATCAAGTGTAATTAAAGAACTTGAATCAAAGTCCAACCAGATTGGAGAGATTGTTGACATCATTACAAATATTGCAGATCAGACTAACCTGCTTGCTCTTAATGCTGCAATTGAAGCTGCAAGGGCTGGAGAACACGGACGTGGATTTGCTGTCGTTGCAGATGAGGTAAGAAAACTTGCTGAGAATTCAGGAACAGCAGCTTCACAGATTGCAGATCTGCTTACTGAAATCAAGGACGGTACACATGAAGCAGTAGCTTCTATGGATGATGGTACCAGAACGGTTGCTGAAGGTGTGACAGCACTTACAGGTACAGTTGAAGCAGTTCAGAGAATTGTTGAGGAAAGCGACAGGATTGCCCAGATGGCAGAAAGCATTGCTGCTGCAGCACAGGAGCAGTCTGCTTCTATTGAAGAGGTTACTGCAACGGTTGATGAGGTTGCATCAATTTCCCAGGGTTCCGCTTCAGGTACTGAACAGACCTCAGCAGCAGTGGAACAGCAGAATGCCACCATGCTGGAGATTACCAGGAGTTCCCAGGAACTTGCCCAGATGGCAACTGATATGCAGGAAATTGTTTCAAAATATGTTACAGAATAAGGAATTAATAGGAGTGTCAGGAGTGTTTTTCACTCCTGCTTTTTTATTTTCATAGTTACTTTTCCATATTTATTGGTACTTTTTTTCTCTTCATTCTTTCACTTATTCACTTTTTTCTATTTTCTTATTTTCTTATTTCTTATTTAACAGTCTGTTGCCAATGATTTTATATTCTAGTTCCGTCTTTTCGTTACCTGTGCGTCAAATGCGTCAATTATAAGTATTTGAAATGTAAAAATATCTAATTGTCAGTATATAAATATAGGATCATTTTGGAAGATCCTCTTGGGTCTGACATTACTAAGCCGGAAAGATGAGAATAGACATGGAGAAGTTGATAATAAAGTGATAATATGCCAGGATCAGATCTAGATAGTAAAAAAGTTTTAATGGTCGTTGCACAGGAAGGTTTCAGGGATGAGGAGTTCTTTGAGCCCAGGGAAGTTTTTGAGGATGCAGGTGTAACTATTACCATTGCAAGTAAAACCACCAATGAGGCTTCCGGTGTTCTTGGAAGGTCTGTAAAACCTGATGTTGCAATTGATAAAGTTATTATTGCAGAGTATGATGCAATTGTTATATCCGGCGGTCCGGGTTCAAGAAAGTACCTGTGGTCTGATAAGAACCTCAGGGAACTTGTCGCAGAGGCATTTGAGCAGGAAAAAGTTGTTGCCGCTATTTGTATTTCTCCTGTGGTTCTTGCAAGGGCAGGTGTCCTTGAGAGTAAGAAGGCTACTGTGTTTAAGGATCCTGAGTCTATAAAAGAGCTTGAGAAGGGTGGAGCTATCTATGAGGATGAGAGTGTGATCGTTGTGGATAATGTTGTTACCGGAAGGGATCCGGCAAGCGCTGAAGAGTTTGGCGAGGCAATTATTGAAGTTCTGGAGAACCTTTAAGAATTGAATTCATTATTGAAAAGTATGAGCCGGATTCCCGGCTTAACTTTTAAACCTGATTTATCTGTGGATCAATCCTGCTTTTGCTGTAATCCTGTTTTGTTATTATCCAGTTTTTACGATTAAATCCTGTTAAGATTCAATCGTCCTGAATTTCAACTACCATGAGGTCTTTTGCGATTATGACCTCGCCTTTGTAGTACTTTCTAATATGGTCGGTTGCTTCCCTGTAACGTCCCTGCATTTGAGGATAGAGGTGTGTGAGATAGAGTTTTTTTGCTGTTAAGGGATATTCGTCCATCATGAGTGTTAGCAAGTCAGGTGTGGTGTGGTTTGTCATGGGGAATCCCAGCGGGAAGGAGCATTCATGTATGAGTACATCTGCATCCTCTGCCAGTTCCATGACCTCCTGGCAGGGCTCGGTGTCGCCTGTGTAAACCACGGTTTTGTGGCTGCTTTCTATGCGATAGGCAAGGGAATTGTCGGTGTGTGCGGTCTTAGCAGACCTGATATTGCAGTTACAATTGCCTTCTGTACCTTGTGGTATAAATTCCTCTTCTGGCGATAGTTCTGTTATTTCTACTGTGAACCTGTCCCTGAGATAGTCATAAACGTCCAGTGTCTTCTCAAACCATTCCTTTGTGCCCTGAGGCCCGTATATACGCATGTCTGTCTTCCCTAAAAGCCAGTTGGCCTTGATGAGTGCCAGTATATCTCCTACGTGGTCCAGGTGCAGATGTGTGATTATTATGGCATCTATGTCCTTATGTTCGTACCCGCTCTCATGGATTCTTCCAAGAACCCCGCAGCCGCAATCAAAAAGCAGGAGATTTTTCCCTGTGTCAAGCAATACACCGGATTGTACCCTTCCGTCCTGAGGTATCCCGGTACCTGTGCCAAGAAACGTGATTTTCATATCAGCTATAATAAGACTTAAGTAACTTAATTGTTATTATCTGGTGTTCAAGACCACACGACCGGCATACACTACTATTCTAACTGCGAGGGTTGCCCAGCTGGTCAAAGGCGCCGGACTTAAGATCCGGTATCGAAGGATTTCGTGGGTTCAAATCCCACCCCTCGCATATTTTTATGGGGATATAGGTAACATCCAAAAATACCACTATTCTAAAAATTTGATTCAATCACTCCAAGTTTTATTTCCGTATATTAAGATAAGATAACTATGCGTATTTTTGACTTATCGAAAAAATAAAAAGCATGGTTTTATAATTTGTACTTCCATACTTTAAGTTGGTGATGGTTTGAAATCTACAGAACAAGCAGATTTAGAAATATTAGGTTTTTTTAGAGGTACAAATAATTTTTCAAGCCTTAAAATAAATCCAATTGATGAGTCAAAATATACCTTGCAGGATTTAGAATATAAAGAAGTAGAGCAATTGAGAAATATAATTATAAAGCTTGAACAAAATGAAAATATAGTCCTTTGCGCAAGAGGAGACTCGAAAGAAAGTATAAAAGAACATGATGAATTCATCAATAGTGGGTTAGTTAAATGCTTTGTTGTAGGTGAAAAAGCACAATTCTATTTTCAAAGTGCACTAGGTCTAGACCATATCTGTTCTACAAAAAATAAAAAGAACAAACTTGAAGAAATAGAAAGGTTAAGAGTCTCAGTTAATAAAGAAATACAAAAGTCAAGTTCCAGAGATATGGGGAAGGTTGATGGTCAGTTTTCATGTAAATTAATTGATTACCTACAAAATCAAGAAATGTCTGTTATAGAATCTTGGAATATATTTCTTCATTCATTATTACATAATCAAGGAAACAATGTCTTCAAACCATATTCATATTTTATTTCTTTGACGCATGGAAATAAGAAATATAAAACTGCAAGGTATTTTGCGCTCAAAGATAAAGAAAATGAGACTAAAAAGGACATTGGGGTAGTTTTTGTCTACATTTTAGATAAAAATAAAAATAAATATATTTCGGCTAGTGAATTGCTAGAAAGAAGCAAAGAGCATAATGTAAAATGGTATCCAGACGTTGATAATGAAATTATGGTAATAGGTGCATTATGGCCCCATAATATTATTGGATTTTTTGAAGTTGAAGATGAAAAGGTCAATAGATTCATTCTAAATTATTGGTTTTATAAGGAAATGAAGAGTAATCATAACCATGATTTTAGTCAAGGTGTTCATGTTGATCAAGGAGATAAGTTTGAAAAATTTCAAAGATATGCAAATGATCTAAAACTAACGCATATTAGCCAATATTATAGTGATAATGGGGAACAATACATTCTAAAAATAGATAAATTAAATGTGATTAAAGTTCCTGATATAGATTTTGAGGATGAGTTCTGAGAAAGTTATATAATGAAATTTTTCTCATTTGTCATTTAAGAAATATTTAAAAATCTACTGCAACTCTAAAAGATTAAAATAGTATCAGAATAATTTTTAATAGGCTAATTATGAATTTTAAAATTTTCCTCAAGAAACCTGAAGTTCGAGATTTAATCGATAGTAACACAAAAATGCCGAAGTACAAAATTGAAAGTGAAATAAAAGCAACACCTTTGACAACAAATTTTGCTTTAGTTGGTCTAGCATTTGATTATTTTACTCGTTTTCATATCAAAAGAGAAAATCCTGAAATCAAAGATTCTATTTGGAAAGCTGAAATAGTTTGTAATACTATAGCGGGTGAAGATTTACAAATAACTCCAAACCACACTATTTTTTATGAACCTGAGAGATTCATGCACAAACGAGGGATTCCCACGAAAAATGAATACGAGATAAAATGTCTGATAAAACACCTTAGATCAGCTCAAGATTCATATAATGAATACCTAAATGGCGGAAATCTTTCTGAAAAAACAATAAGAAGCTGTTTACTGTTAGCTAGAATTGAGACTGCAATGAACAGTAAAGTCTATTCTGATTTAGATGAAATAGAACCCGAAGATATTGAGGATTTAAGAAACCTGATTCGCGCTATGCCTCACGATACTTTTACATTTAAAGATAAGTGCAACATAAAACCTCAATTAAAAGCTACTTTTCTTCCAAAAATAACAGAAGGAGACCTTATACTTGATGATACACTAATTGACATTAAAGTAACTAAAACACCCACACTAACTAGAGAAATATTTCGTCAATTAGTGGCTTATTTCATCTTATACAATTATGACGGTGCTACTAAATTTACGATAAATAGAGATCTCAGTAATTTTTCTGTCAATAAAATGGGAGTTTACTTTGCCAGACATGGTATTATGTACAAATTTAATGCTGAGGATGTTTTTCTTCCAGCAGCAGCAAAAAATATAGTTGTGCCAATGTTCAATCTAATTACAGAAGACTATCATAAAAGCGGAACAAAAAAGTATGATTCTGATTTTCAGTGTTATAGATAAAAGATAAAGCATGTCAAAATATGACTTCTTCTCAGATTTAGTAGCAAGCATATTAGATGACCCGATAGGTTTCTTGAAATCGTTCATCATGCTAGCGGTTCCATCAGGGGCATTGATGTGGGTTTTAATAGTTGGCACTTATGCTGAAAATACTGGGCATGGATTTATAGGTTGGTTGTTTTTATCCTTCTATGGTTTTATAGACAAAATCACTTTATTCATAGTTGAAACGTTTATTGAACTGGTTGTTTATGTTGTTGTTATGGTTACTATTGTTACATCTCTGTTAGCAGCATTTGGAATAAAAATAAAGTAGAGGAATACTTGTTACAGGCATAGCCTCTCAAGCAACCTCTTCCGTGCAGGAGTGAACAAATTAACCTTTTCACCCTTCCTTAGAGCCTCTCCAATGGCTTTCTTTGTCGTCTGGAAGGTCTTCCTATCAACTCCCCATTCCTCAGCTACCTTTTGAGGCAGGGTGAGTATCTGTTGAGCAATCCAATTCTCATTGATGAACACCTGAGCTAGCTTTACACCTAATTCCTGTTCATCAATATTATTGGCTTCTTTACCGATGTAAATGATAGAATCAGCCTGAATATGCTTCCTTTCCAATACACCTGCCTCTCCATCAAACTTGGCTTCAGGGTGATTGGCATATTCTAGTATTGTCCTGCTCAATGGCTTGAAATAATGAGATCCTTGCTTTATCTCTCCTGTCTCATAGTCAATAAAAGGCTCATAGACAATGCTCTGAGGATTTTTTGTGAGGGGTGTTAGCGGCTTTACTGCTTTACCGTTCTCTTCAATGGTCTGAAAGCCTACAAGATAGAAATTAAAAGGCTTTATTTGCTCTTTCCAAGGCTTCCCTTTATTTAGCCTATCAAATCTATGAAGCACATTAGGAGTACTAATCGTAAGCCTTGAGATCGCATAGAAATTAGAATACTTTTCTTCGATATCAAGCCTTGAAATTGTTCCATAATGCAATTTCAAAAGGTCTTCCCATATCTCAGCCTGCCAATCCCCACCATCTTTTGAAAATGGATTCGTTAAATGACCTAAACCATGTAGCTTAAAAGATCTCTCGCCCTCCATGAACTTGATTTCTTCATTCTCATAAGTATAAAGAGCATAACGCTTTGAGGATATGCCATAGAACCACATATCTTCTTTTTCAGGCTTCAGTAGTGGGATATCAAGGCTATATGGGTTGAGAGGTTGGAAATAGTCTATGATTTCCTGTGCATGCTCTGGAGGAACAAAGATTGAATCTGTATCCATATAAGCATGAACAGACCCTAAATCTCTTGTTTTTGCTTCTGCCATAGCCAAGAATAGCTTAGAGCCTGAAGTTATCATTACAGCAAGCAGAGGATGGAAATAGTTTCCTGCTTTCTCAAGCTTGTTCTCTGAAGTATTGAAATCATCCAATCCATAAACCTGAATATCGCTTTTTTTGTCATCAGGATTTAGCTCAATAAAGATACCATAGCTTGTGGAATTGACAAGAATCTTGATAGCCTGTGCTCTGCTCTCTAACTGTTGGTATTCTGGATCATCCTTGCTAATATCCTTCATCTTAAGTTTGATTTTCTGCCTTTCTTCAACAAGTACCTGAACGAAATTATCCTTTGCAGGATCAATATCTATCCCAAGTATCTGAGATTTCCTCAAACCTTTCTGGATGCCTTTTGGAATGAATTTAACCGCTTCAATGATCTTTGGAACTTTGCCAGTAAGGATAACTGAGGCTATGACATCAGGTAGAGCATACCATAATTCAGAGTCAGAACTAAGATCATTGATACCTACATTATATCCTGTTCCAGAGCCTTTGTAATCCATCCTTACAGGCAGTATATCATTATCAGGCTGAACCTTAACCATAACAACAAGATCTTTCCAGTTCTCTTTATTCTGAAGGTATGCAAGATCTACTTTTGAGAGCATTTCTTTGATCTCATCGGTAATATCCTGCATCTCAAGAGATTCAGCAATCATGTATTTCCAGAGATCCATTAACAATACAATGGTTGGATACATGCTAGTAAAATCAAGAGTTGTTACTTTAACTGGCTCTTTTCTGATTTTGCACTCACATCTTCCTCCATAGTAAGATGTCATAATATTTCCAAGAATTTCAGGAGAAAAATCCGGATTCCTGTCTAAAAAGGAAACGATTCCCAATTGCTTTAGAGCATGTTTTCCTATGGAAGCAGAGCTGTATATTTTGGTTGGTGGAATTTTTATCTGGTAGCTATCTAACTCCTCTATAAGTTTCTCATAAACTTCCCATGTAGCTACAACATCAGCAATCATATAATCAATATAATCATCATTGATTTCTTTTCCATGCTCATCATTTCCAATCTTTTTTGTGTTGGTATTGAGCATTTCACATGCTTTTTCCAGTGAAACACGTTTTTTCTGAAGCAAAACTTCAGCTAATGTTTGCACATCAAGGAAATAACCAGGAAAGAAATGGTTGCCTTTATTGATCTTAGTTGAAGTGAACTTGAAGTTATGTCCTTCACCCATTTTTTTAATGATGATAGGTGGATTAAAACGGTTATCAGAAAGAGTAAAGGTAAAACCACCTTTGTTCTTAGCTCTAGAGTCCCCCACTCGTTTTGCTATTCGGCTTATATCAAAGGGTAAATTGAATCCCACACAGAGTGTTTTCCACCTGAATATCTCAATATAGAGAACATCATTAATAAACTCTTCAAGAGAGTAAAGAGCAATTTTCTTCTTATTTGCATAAGAAATAAAGGTCTTGTTTTCTTTCTTGGTTAGCATTAATTCATCGTAGAACAAACCTTGATGCTGAAACTTTCCATCCATGTATATTTGAAAGTACCCAATCTTGAAATTTAGGTACTGATTAGTTGTTGTTTCAGTGTCAAAAACTAATACTCGTTCATGTTTTAGTGGAGAAACTCTTTGTCCTGAATAGGGGTTATTTGAAGGCTTTTTAGCCTTCAAAGTGTACCCTCTTAAAGCAATCTTAGACATTTACTGTCATCTCTTTGGCAAGGTTGACTATACGCTCTCCCATCAGTTTCAATAACGCACCCATTGAAAGAAGAATGAAAGCTGTTTTGTTTTGCACGCAAGCATCACTTGCCCGTTCTCTAGGGCTGAATGTGTTCTGTTCTTCCGTTATGGGAGAATGGCAATTCTTACAGAGTGGTTCAGTCCAACCCGAATTACTTCTGCCTTCAACATGGTGGTCTTCAATAGCTGTGGGTTTATCTTCTCCACAAACACAACATGCCATCGGTGGCTTTTTCCCTTTTTTGTTCCTCTTAGTGTAGTTTGCATAAGCTTGTTTTTCCATAGTGTTCACTCCTTAGTTCTGGTATATTTCAAGAAATTCAGGCTCTTCCTGAGCTTCCATTATTTCATAGAGCCTGTCAAGGTCTGTTTCAAAATGATGCACTTTTCCATCTGCATCAACGATCTTGATGTCTTCGTACTTTGCTAAGCGTTCGGTTTCCCCATCTTTCAATGATTTTTCAACTGCATCTCTGTATTCAGCAAGTAAAAAACGGTCTTTTGAGCTTGTTGTAATTATTGTAATATGACCTTCATTTCTGTCATAGAACCCCATTTCAACTTGCAAACTGTCCGATTTAGTAGCTTTCCATCTTCCATTTTCTTTGTGCAAGTATTGTCCTAGGTGTTTGATAGCATCCTTGTTCTTCATATCGAACTTTTTTGTCATCTGGCTAAGGTTCGCACCTTTCCTCATTGCCCTCAAAATTTGAAGAGATTTATTTCTCTCTATCTTTTGCAGTGGTGTCAAACTTTCCCATCCTGCTTTAGAGAGATCATAATCACTTATCTTGAGCTTCACCAATTGGCTTCTGCTTTTATCAGGAAATAGCAGATGTTTTCTGATAATCTCCTTTGCATATCTTGTATCTCTTGGTTTAGCTTTGAGCCATTCACCATAGGTACGATATTCTTTCGAGAATCGTGGTCTGCTCATCCATCATCCTCCAAGAGCCTGATGAATGCAATTCTCAACACTTCAGCCTGAGAACAGCCATATTCTTTTGCTTTCTTTACGAGCTTCTCCCTGAGATAGGGAGCTAAAGTTATTGTCAGTCTGTTTGTTGGTGTCATTTTGTTCACCAACATCTAATAGAAATACTTATTACATATTCAAATTTGACATCGAATTTGACTACTTATTTAATGTATGCTGTCTATAATAAAAATGTAATTGACTTTAGTTAAAAGAGAATTGACTATGATAATAGGAAATTTGTCATGAATTCTACAAAAAATAGCATCGATTTCAAAACAGATATAATAAATTATCTGTCGGGTTACCGCGTTGTGAAGAAGGGAGAAATTATTAAGGAATTTCTGAGCAGATATCCACGTGGTTATAGTAAAAGAACAATTGAAAGAAGATTAAAAGACTTTGAAAAAGATGGTATTATAGAAATAATAGATGCTAAGCAAGTCAAGAAATATGGTGTCAATGAGTCAGATCACCGTGTAAAATACATCATTCTGAAAGAACACGCTGAAATAAAAAAACATATTGATTCAGTTTTTGAATTTTTTGATTGTGGTGATTCTGAAGATAAAATGGCTGCTTTAGCAGAAATGAAGACTTATAATGACTGTTATGTTTTAAACGCCTTACAGTTAGATATTCTTGCTAAAAATCTGACTGAAAACGACATTGAGTTATCATCTCAAATATTCTTGACGATTTTTAATCATATTTTTTATAAAAAGATACAACCAAGCGACACCAATGCATTTATAAAAAAGTTGAGATTAATCTTGAAAAGCATACCATCTCAACCTCACACTGCTCTTAGAAAAAATATTATTCTTTTGCTTAGCATGTACAACGATAAAACTGTAGTTGAACAACTTATTAAAGATGCTACTTCAATGGATAATATCTCAGATGTAAAAGAAATATATGATATAGTATACGCGGCAAGAATAATTGAAGAATCAAGGACTGAGCTTTTTAATCTTGAAAGAGAGTTAAAGAAAAAGGGAAAGGAAAAGAATGCCGAAATTATCTCTCAAATAAGACAGCAGGCAAAAAGAAATATTATCTCTTTAAACGTTAGTAAAGAAGTTCTGTTTAACTGGGTCGAACTTAAAAATGGTGATTTTAAATGAAATTCTTGCTGCTAAACGGTCATGGCATAGATGTGCGTGTCAGTGGGGCTAAACTTCATGTTAAGGATGGAAGATATTCGACCACTGAAGACCCTGAAGAATATGTGTTCTCTCCAAAGAGAATGGACATTGATAGTGTTATTATCTATGGAAGAAAAGGAAACCTTACACTAGATGCTATAAGATGGTTGATAAAACACAATGTACAGATTTCAATACTCAACTGGGATGGGAAGTTACTAACTACAATGCTCCCTCCAGAGAGTACGAATGTCAAGACAAGATTTGCTCAGTATCACGCTTTTGAAGATGAGAAAGCAAGGATAAAAATAGCAAAGAATTTCATCGAGGCTAAGTTCGATAAAACTCAAGTAGTACTTGATTATCTCAAACAACGATATCCTGAAATTGAATATGATTTCTCACCAGATTTGAAGAAGTTAGATTCTGCTAAGAAGATTAATGATATTCTAGGCGTTGAGGGTGGTGTTGCTTACAAGTACTGGAATGAGTTCTCAAAGGTTATTCCTGAGAAATACGATTACGAATCAAGGGTTGACCAGAGCCGAAGGGCAACCGGGGCAGGGGACATGGTAAACACCATGCTTAACTACGGCTACGCTTTGTTGGAGGCAGAATGCCTCCGCACCATCAATGCAGTTGGGCTAGATTCCCATGTGGGTTTTTTGCATGAAATGAACACTGGAAAGAATAGTCTGGCTTACGACCTGCAAGAACCTTTCAGGTTCTTAGTGGATTTTGCAGTTATCAGCCTGATAGAGTCAGAAAGGATGGAAAACAAGGATTTCATCAGGACAGAGAATTACTCATTGAGGCTTAGACCCAGTGGAGCTAAGAAGCTGACTGAAGAAGTAAATCTGTGGTTTAACAAAAGAATTAGCTACAAAGGAAACATGACGATGTGGAGTTATGTCATGTTCCTGAAGACTAGGGAATTAGCTCAATATTTAACTGACAAAAGAAAGGACATTGATTTCGTTGTCCCTCAGTATGAGACAAAGCGACAGGACACAAGCGACATACGAAAAAAGATTCTAAGCATTTCTTATTCTGATTGGAAAAAGCTAGGTTTCTCTAAGGGTACTTTGCATTATATGAAGAAAAATGCGAATGCAGACAAGCCTTTTACGCTTAATACTCATAACAAAGAACGCTTGGATAAGTGGGAGAAACTTGTTGCTAATGGTTGATTTTATTATCTTTTAGCTGTCCTTTTTGTCGTTTTCTACAGGAAATGAGGAGACAAATGTGAACGACAGACAAGAGATAACAACGGACAAAACGACAGACTCCGAAAAGACACGTACATTTTATCTCTTTGTATAATTTAATATATGACTTTTACCATTATATTATTATAATTAAATTCATAAAGTTAATGTTTGATATAATATTTTTTATGGAAGCGGTGTTCGTAAATGTATAAAATATACGGAGATTCCCCAAAAGAAAATGCTAGTCATTTCAATTTTGATATTTATGCAGATTCGTTATTAAAAATCATTCTCAACAACGAAAATAAGACTCCTTTTACAATAGCGATTAATGGGAAGTGGGGGACTGGAAAAACAACTCTGATGAAAACATTAAAAAAACAGTTGGATACTTCTACACCTACTGAACAAACAAGAAAAGTTAAAACCGTATGGTTCGATGCTTGGAAATATTCAGAATGTGACTCAATGTTATCAGCCTTAATGCGCGAAGTTTTTGAGGAAATGAGGAGACAGGACAAGCTAAGTAAACTAAAATCTAAGTCTTGGTTTGGTCTACGGAAAGTAAATACTCCAAAGGTAATGACAGATATTACAAAAATGTTGAGTGCAGGCAAACTAGAACCAGAATTTGAAAAATGGGTTGGGAAAAAAGCATATGAAGAAAAACTTTCCTTTTATGATATTTTTCAGGATGGTATGAAGGAAATCCTTCAAAATTTTGTTCTCGAAAAGACTGATGATAAATACTCGGATGAAAAAGGAATTCTCGTAATTTTTATTGATGATTTAGACAGATGCTCTCCAAAAAATATTGCATCTATTTTAGAATCTATCAATTTATTTTTGGATCAAGAAGGATGTTTTTTCATAATAGGAACTGATATCTCCATAATCGCAAACGCAATTGAAGCGAAATATAAAAATATTGACGACTTTTCAGGCATTGAATATATAAAGAAAATAATTCAGTTAAAATTTGATCTTCCACTTCTTAAAGAGAATGATATTGAGTATTTCATGCAAAATGAATTGAAAGTTGATTCTAAATTAGATGATTATTCAGACATAATTGTCAAAGGTCTAAAAAAGAATCAAAGAGAGATCATAAGATTTTTAAACACAATAAACTTAATGAGGATTCTTGGTGCATCTCTTGAAAGTAAAGACACGTCTCCTGAAGATAAATTTGCATATAATGATGAACTTTTAATAAAATGGAATATTCTAAATTTCTCTTCACCTGATTTTATAGATGATATCAAAATAAAAAATGACGTTCTTTTTGAAATTCAAGCCATTGCTAGAATAAATGATAAAAAAAGAGATGAACGGATTCAAAGTTTGAAAAAAGATGGTAAAGAAAAATATTATTCGTACTGTCAAAATGAGAAGATTATCGATGTTTTGTCAAGTGGAAAAGACGAATTTAATGCTAGTAACATTGAAACTTACTTGTTCCTAAGTAGTATTACTCCAAAAGACATAGACGAGGAACTTCACAAAAAAGCAGAGGCAAAGATCTCACTAGCCGAAAAGGTGAGTTCTATATATGCTGTAGCACCAGGTACTGTTTACGAGGGAGACACAACATATACTGGTACAGACCTTCATGATATAATCGGTTTAGATGATGAAAAGTACATCGAAATAAACGCAACTAACTTTACTGGTTTCATTTCACAGGAAAAACTCAAGATTTATGGTGGGTCTTTTGTCGATGATAGAACTATTAAGAAGGGAGGACTTGTATACGAAACCCAAATTGAACAGATGGATTTTCAATCTGATGCATGGAAGGACACCTATAGCATTATGGAATTATTTGGGTATGTGTATGTTCCATTAAAGAATAATACGCCAAACAAGTTAACAAAGCTACTCATTAACAGTGGTGACAAGTACACTCTGAGACTTGGTTCTGCACTCGAGCTCGCTGATGGGTATGAACTCACTGCAAAGCAGATTAATGTAACTGGTGACAGAGTGTGGATGGAATTATCAAAGAACGGTGAATTCATAGAAGATAAAGTAATCCATGTTGACGAGAAAACAGATGGAACATGGATATATGATACCGATATTGCAGATGAGGTTAATGTTGAAGTTTTCAGAGTGAATGTAACTAATTTATTCCAAGGACAGGAAGATAGCCTTGTTGTAGTCGAAGGCATCTGGCTAATTGATTACGAGAATGTCCTTGAGATTGACATCGGTGATGAATTTGGTGTCTTGAAAGTTGACCGTATTGCTGATAGTTCAATCATTATGGTAAATGAAGAGTCAATACTTTTAATAAGAAATTCAATACAAGAAATCGCAGAAGGCATGAAATTCAAAGTTGCTGATTCAGATGATCTTACGTTCAACCTGATTAGAGTGTATGAATAATCTCTAAATTAATTGAAGCCGGATTGTTCAGCAGATACTCACATTGCCTCAAAAGGTAGCTGAGGAATTAGGAGTTGATAGGAAAACCTTCAAGACAACAAAGAAAGCCATAGGTGAGGCTTTAAGAAAGGGTGAAAAGGTTAATTTATTTACTCCTGTAAGAAAAAGGTTAGTAGAATATCTCATTTGAATATTCTACATTTTAACTTCAAGTAAACCACAATTCATCAAAATATATTTCCTTACCTACAAGTATACTTTTTATTTCCTCAATATTTATCCTTGAAATATCTTTTTTGATAACTAAAGCTAGTACGCTTTGAGAAAAATAATCCTCATTTTCATTTGCAGCAATTATACTCTTTTTTAATAACGGGTAGATTTCTTCTATAAATTTATCATTTAATTCATTTGAGTACAATATTAAATTGTAGCATGCTGATAATGTCACTAAAGGATTTTTTTCATAATTCGAAACTAAACAGTCCAAATAAACCGGTGCATCCCCTATAGTTTGAGAATTTAATCCTCCATGATGGCTTATCTTTTCAATAAGGTTTGCAAGACCATGTCTAAATTCTTCATCTGATTTTTTATCTTCTGCAATTTTACTTAATTGCTCTTCGAATTCACTTAATAATTCAGGGACATATCCTAGGTATAGAAGCATGTCATCGAAAGTAGATGAATAGTTCTTCCCCGTTTCTAATTCGCGCAATGCATCATTAAACCAATCATCATAATATTCTTTGATTAATATTGAAGTGTTCAGTTCAAAAGGAATACGTTCAATGTCCCAGCAAACTTGAGATAAAAGCTTTTTAAACAAAATCGAATAATCTTCGTTTTCTTCTTCAAGACCCAAATCTTTGTTCATTTTTTGTATACTTTTGGGAGAATGGCCATGAGCTGCTGATGAATTTCTAAACTTATTTAATAATTTTAAGTTAGATGTTTTCTCAGTAATCTCATTCATTTTTTTTTCGAAAAATTTCTGATTTTCAAAATCTTCCTCATTAGTATCCCATTTATATAAGTTCTCAAATTCTGTTTTTATTAGTTTGTGAAAATCATCTCTACTATTGTTATAATTCTCAATATCCACAACTTTTTGTCCATAGTATTGTTCGTGAATATTATCAACTAATAGAAAACGCTTTAAAAGTTCTAAGCCTCTTAATGGGCGAATGAAAGAATCATAGTGTTTAGAAGCTTTATCGTTTAATCCGTCTGGTTTTACAGAAATTAATGTTAACGTAGAAGAAGGGTATTTTACATTTTCATCCAACCGATTAAGCAATTTACTCAACAATTTAGTATTTACTGAATCAATTACTAAACAGTTTAATGTAACAACTTTCATTTCAAATTCTTCAGCTGAAGTGGATTCGTTCATCACTTTTTTCAAAAAACGCAAATGGTAGTCTGCGTGTTCTAAATCAAAAAGATTATCATTAAATAAGTCTGTGTTAAAATGACTAGCTTCAGGATAGTAAAGTTTAATTTTGTTTTTCATCTGAGAATTGACCATTTCCATAGAACGAACTAAACGATTGATGGTAAATCTGAAATCAGTATAGTGATCAGTTAAATCAACTTCACTTGGAAGAATATTATATAATTTCCAATGTTCTAATTCTTCATCAGGAAGCCCTTCACCTAAATCACCCAAATTAACAACTATTATTCCATTAGCAACCCTATAGCAACCTCTAAAAGTTCCCCATTCATAACCAAATTGTACTGTGCCATTATCTCCTATTTGATAATTTCTATCCCCTTCGTATTTTTTTAAAACATCATCTCTAAAGTATACAGAAGCCATAAAACAATCATTTTCATGACTTGCTGCTTTTTTTGCGGATTTTAACCCTTCATCAGTCTCAAATAGAACGTCATCCATAAAAATACACCTAATATAAATGTAAATAGTGCTTTATTAAGAATTAGATACTTATAATATTTATTATTAATACGACTGACATTATAAACATAAGTCAAGATGAAATTGTTTTTTAAAAATGGATTTTTAAGGTTTCAATAATCAAAAATAAATGCATAAAATTAAAAGAGTGGCATTTTTGGATATTACCTATTACCCCGCATATTTTTATGGGGATATATATAACGTCTAAAAAAGTGTACGCTTTTGTCTAACACTTTTAATTTTAAGTACTTGTTTAATTGACAACGTTTATTATATGTGAAGTGTTAAAATATTTGTAATGAGCCAGAGAAACAAAGGTTTAGAACCAATAATTAATGACAACACAGAAATATTGATTCTCGGAACTTTTCCTGGTGAAAAATCAAGGGATAAAAATCAATATTATTATGATTCTCGAAATCAATTCTGGAATATAATGTGTGATGTGCTTAATACCAGCTTTTTGAATTTAGAATATAGTAACAGAATTCATATTCTACAGGAATGCAAAATAGGATTATGGGATATTATAGAATCTTGTGAAATAGAAGGTAGTTTAGACAAAAACATCAAAAACCCAGAGTATAATGATTTTTCTCATTTAACTCAGATAAAGAAAATAATCTGTAATGGAAAAGCAACAGAAAATAAATACAAAGAACATTGCAAAATCCTATATAATGTAGAGGTTTTAAGGGTTCCATCTTCAAGTTCTGCAAATAATGGTTCAATTGGTCGTTCTGAACAATGGAAAAATTCAATAAATAGTCAAGTTTAAAAATTCAGGTGACTTTTATTTTAAAAGTCACTTAATAGTGCTCTCTGATATATTCATAAGCCTTATCAAACAATTCTCGTTCTTTATGCAACTTGTATTTCAACAAAGTCTTACTTAACGCCTTTTGAACATCCCTCTCCCCTGATGATGTCCATTGCCAGCCATCAAATCGAGTATATTTAACAACCTCATCAATATCATTAACAATTCTTTCTATGATTGCTGGTGTCGTTTCAATCTTGCATTCAAGGAATAATTTTGTTAATGCTTGTTTTGTATCATCAACTGGCTCTGCTTCAGTTTCTCTTTCCAGTTTGACTGTGTCACGGGCTATCTCCAGGAGTTTCTTGAGAAAATCAATACTGCTGATGGCATTTCTGTAATGCATCTCCTTTACTTTCTCCAATCTTTCTCCGAGCTCCTGGAATCTTGGGTCATCCACATGAACGTGTAATCTCCATTCAATCTTTAAGACAAGCTTCTTTCCTTTTACATCGGCATCTTTATCCGTAAGATGATCAAGGATATTGGCATCCATTATCAGGGTTTCAAGGTCATCCCTGATTGTTTGCACGGTGACATTTTCATGGATTAGTTTCAGTGTTTTGGCACCAAGGGCATGCCAGATCAGTTTTCCATTACCGCTTGGTGGTCTTATGGACTCATAGACCTGTGTAAGCCATTTGTAATCCTGTTCATATTCGTTCAAAAATGAATCTGGAGATATAGCTTCCCAGTGACGGGATAAATAAGAGTAATCAGCTGCAAAGAAATCTCTGCTTTCATCTGTTCTCAGACAATCCTGAGCTGCAAGCAGCCCTTCGTATCCATCCAGAGCTCTGTCAACACCTTCAAAGTGTGAAAGGCAAGTTTCCAAAGCACGTGGGAACTCTGCTTTTAGCATTTCAATGTTGGAAATTACTGTTTTCATTTCCTCTACATCAAAATCCAAAGCTGATGCTACATTATCGAATATCCCAAGGTAGTCAATTATTAGCCCATGGTCCTTGTCTGGGTAAGGTCTGTTAACACGGCAGATTGCCTGCAGAAGGTTATGGTCCTTCATTGGCTTGTCAAGGTACATTGCCTGGTTGATTGGTGCATCAAATCCAGTAAGCAGTTTTGATGTTACGATAAGAAGTTTCAGTGGGTCATTGGGATCTCTGAACCTATCCAGTAGTTTTTCCTGTTCATCATCTGTCAGAGAATAGTTTTGCTTCCAGTAGTCAGAGTCTTTCTGCCTCAGTGTCATAACAACAGCAGACTCTTCAGGTGGCATGTGTTTGTCTATTTCTTGCTTGTACAGATGGCAAGCTTCTCTGTCCCATACGACAACCTGTCCCTTGAAATCATTGGGATCCACATGTTTCTTGTAATGCTGGACAATATCCTTACAGACTCTACTGATTCTGGCAGGTGTTTTGGCCAGGACTCCATATTTTCCTGCACGGTCAGAAAGTTCAGATTTGTCACCGTAGCTGAGGTTATTTTCCTTTGCCATCCAGTCAAATTCTTCATCGATGGCTTTTTTATTAATGTGTAATTCAACGGGACGTGGTTCAAAATAGATTGGCAGGGTTGCTTTATCTATGATAGACTGTTCGAAAGAGTAACGACTGAGATATCCGTTCTCGTCTTCTTCTGCTCCGAAGGTCCAGAATGTGTTTCTGTCTCTGGTGTTGATTGGTGTACCTGTGAGACCAAAGAGGAATGCATTTGGAAGAGCTTGTCGCATTTTCGTACCAAGGTCTCCTTCCTGGGTTCTGTGAGCTTCATCAACAAGGACTATGATGTTTTCCCTGTCGTTGAGGACTCCTTCAGCCTCTCCGAATTTGTGAATAGTTGTGATTATGATTTTCCTTGTGTCCTGTTTCAGTAGCTGTTCCAGTTCTTCCCTTGAATCAGTCATGACGACATTCGGAACGTTGGAAGCGTTAAAGGTTGCACTTATCTGAGAATTGAGGTCTATTCTGTCTACGACCACAAGAACCGTAGGACTCCTGAGTTCAGGGTTACGTCGCAGTTGCATGGCTGCGTATACCATGAGCAAGGATTTACCTGAACCCTGGAAATGCCATATCAGACCTTTCCTGATCCTTCCATCAATAACTCTCTGAACAATCTGTTTTGCAGCTTCATACTGCTGATAGCGGCAGAGAATCTTAATCTTCTGACCACCTTTTGTGGTGCTGTATAAGGTGAAATCTTTCAGTAATTCAAGAACAACTTCAGGTTTTAGCATCCTATTAACGGAGCTTTTGACTTCATCCAGCAGATCGAATGCATCTTCCTCAGTCTCTCTCCATGGTTGCCATTTCTCTATTGGTAACTTTATGGAACCTACACGATAGACCTTGCCTTCTGTAGCAAAACAGAATACATTAGGTACAAAGATCTCAGTAACTGAATTCTGGTACTCTTCAAGTTGGGCAGCTCCATCTACCCATGAAACCGCAGGCCTTACAGGACTCTTTGCCTCCCCGATTACTAGTGGAATACCATTAACCAGCAGAACAATATCGGGCCTTCTTTCCTGACCACTCTTAAAGGTGTACTGGGTTGTTACAATGAAATCATTGTTTTTGAGATTATCATAATCTATGAGCCTGACAGAAACATGTTCTCCATTCTCCCCGAAAGGCATGGTTTTTTCATTACGAATCCACTCGGAAAACTCCTCATTTGCTCTCACAAGCCCCATTCCCTTTGCACTCTGAATGATTGCCCGAAGCTTGTAAAGAACTTCATCAGCACGACCTGGCTCTTCAGCAATGGAAGGATTCAGTCTTATAAGAGAATCGATGAGATGCATCTCAATCAGCACATCAGCTTCTCTCCTTGGAAGCTGCTCTCTTGGTACAAATTTCCATCCCATATTTGTCAGAAGATCTCTGACAAAATTCTCGACTGCGTTTTCCTCATTGAACATTTTCTGTATTCTCCTCTGAGAAAGAATCTAGAAAATCTCTAAACTGATCTCTAAACTCATCATAATAAATACCTCTATCCCAAACAGTTCTATCATCATAATGTTCTACAGGATATTTGAGGAAATCTATGAATGATTGATTTACTACTGAATACCCAGTTACCTTATCTTCAATACACTTATTATATTTTTCTATAAATAATGAAGTTTTCTCTTGATCATGGTATGCTGCAAGTTCAAAATAATTTTCAATCATTATTTCACGGAGATAATTTTTGAAATAATCTCTCAATACCTGAGAAGAAGATACTTTTTCCATTAAATCAACAATAGTTTTGATAGAATATTCTATAATAAGATTATTTTCGGGTGTATACTCATCTTCTTTAACATATCGTATCCAATCTCGAAGGCAATCAGTAATAAGATACAAACAATATTCATACATGTTTGAAAATTCAGCATCTTCGTGATCATTATAACTAATATTGTGTAATATGTGCTCTGACCAATATTTAAAGTATATTAACCACATGTGATTATGAATGTTCTGCATTAATGCTTGTTTTACCATAGTGTCAAAGAACTTAATTCCAGAATACAGCGGTGTATTATTTCTCTTTTCGTCATAATATTCTTCGTAATAATTATATTCATCAATATCTTTACGACTTTGTTCTCGTAAGTGTTGTATTACGTATTCTCCAATTGGCCTCCATACAAGCCATTGGTCATACTTGTCGCTATCACCATTAGTAAATAAGAAATCAAGAATTTTTGTTTGTCTGGATTTTTCATTGTTGAGTTCTTTGTGAAGCTTGCTTTTTTCATTAGAGATTAATTGAGTTCCAATTACAAACCAAGCTTCCTTTTTATTGTATGGTATCTTATTATCAAGAAGCATGAACATTAAATCAGTATTATTCATAGAAACAAATTCGAGAAACTCACTATTCCCTACAAGTTCATAGTAGTAATTATTTATAAGCAGGCAATAAGACTCTCTTCTGTTTCGTATAAATCGTAAACGATGAAAAAAAATTTTAATTAAACTCTTTTCTTTCTTTTTGGTAAGAATAGAAGAAAGTATCCTGCCGAAGCCTTCTGATACTTCTTTCTGCTTTATTTTGTAATCTTTATATGAAATAAGCTCTCCTTGCAAGCGTTTAATTGCTGCTTTTGGAGATCGTATATTTTGAAAGTTAATGCTTTTTTGTAGAATTTTTGCTATGTATGTTATGTAAGTAAATATGGAATATGGCTTTGTTTTTGGTGGATTATACGATTTGAGAAGGTCATAATGGAATAATTCAAGGTCAGCAGCCACTTCTGCATATTGTTGTCTTCCAAGTTTATCAAGAGAATTAGAGACAAAATCTTTTTTTTGTTTCAATTTCGTCGAATTCAATTTTCCTTTTGCAAATAAAATCAGAATAATAGAAACCAAAAAAGCAAGAACAGAAGCCAAAAAAGAATAAGTTATTTTGTACCCCTCGGATGTTCCTATATCATAAACAAATGGATTTGTTGATAATGAAATATTGATGTAATTCCCTGATACTTGTTCCGACCAAAAATTCGCTGCAAAAATAGCAAATATGAGAAGCACTGCAAAATAACCTAAAAATATTTTATCAAAAAAACCAATTTTGAATACGAAATTTCTCTTCTTAGATTCTTCGCTAATTTGATATATAGAGATAATAAAACCTATAATAGTAAGAGGTAGCATAAAGTCCATTTAAACTCGCACCTCTCCTTTCAAACATTCATCCGTTAGTTTCTTCTTTAAATCATACAAATAATCAATATTCTCCAGTGCCTTTTTCTGCAGAACATAAAATTGATCAAGTTTTTCAGATATTTGGCATTGCTCTTCAATTGGAGGAACAGCCACGTTGAATAAATCAAAATTCTTTTTGGTTATCGATTTAAATGTTGAACCATATGATGAATGCTTTATACTTTCAACCAGAATCATTAGTAGATAGTATGCATAGTTTGAAGTAACTTTATCAGTACTGCTAATACCATAACAAGATTGATTAAAAGCCATCGGTTTTGCAATTTTAGCAACGAGTCCAACAGTTCCTCGAGCAGATATAATTAAGTCATCTTGTTGAAGGAGTTTTGTGGAACTTTCATTTAAACCTTTTTCAGTTATCCTTTTAACCGTACTCTCTATATACATTCCATCTTTTGGAAAATCTTCTACAGATATCCATGGAATACTACCGTTCCAGTATTCTGGGTTTGTAGTTTTGGGAGTGCCACCACCAATGATGGTTATTACATCAGATAAAGGATAAATATTCCACTTTTCAGGTATACTTCCTATTTCAGTTTTCTTGAATTTTTCATGTCCGATACCTTTAGTTAATAATTTGTTGAGAAGACCGCATTTTAGTTTTACAGCTACACTTATTACTTCATTGTTTTTTTCAATGTTATCTTGAATACTCCATATCGTTTCAACAATCTTTTTCTGCTCTTCGATAGAAGGAATTACAACTTCCTCTTCTGCAAGTTGATTCCATTTTATTCTCTTTGAAAATGCACCAGCTGAAAGTGCTATAATTTTATTCTCGAAAGGTTCAAATTGCATGAAGATAGGCAAAAATCCCTTTATTATGTGCTTCAGTATTGGCTCTAAAACAATTATATCACCAGAACATACTCCATCAAATGGAGCTACAGATACCCTTCTCAAGTAAGTGTTCCTTCTGGCAAAGAGAATGTCATCTTTTTCAAATCGTTTCATCGTAGATGTGACATCACTTGTACTGCCATATCGTTTTACAACTAATTCCCCTGAATCAAGATGTTCTAATCCAACGTATTTTTCGTAGCCAGATTCACCAGGGTCATCTACTCTAACTGACTTTTGTTTTGCAAGTTCCTTAAACTTGACTTTTATCCAGTTCTCTGGAATTTCCTGGTTCAATTTATAACCTCCTTGAGAACATCTGATAAATTACAATAGGATTCTTTTAGCTGTTGCGAACTATTCTGCCACTCTGAAATAACCTCTTCAATCGTTATTTCTTCTTGCTGATTCTCTTCTGAAAATTCAGGACGGGCATACAATGCAACATTAATAACATGGTTATTATCTCTTATTTCATCCAATGTAGCAATCTTTGTCCTCCCTGGCACTTCCTCAAACTCAGAATACCATTTGTATATACTGGAAATATGTTCTTCTGAAAGGAAACTCTGAGTTTTCTCCTTTACGATCTGGTCATAGGCTCGGATGAAAAATACTTTTCCTTTACGTTTTTCTGGTTTGTTTTTGTTGCAGACTACAATGCAGGAATCCATTGGTGAATTGTAGAATAAATTTGGTCCAAGCCCAATTACACAATCCACTAAATCATCTTCTATTAGCTTGCTACGCATATCCAATTCTGCATCTCTGAACAAAATCCCATGTGGCCAGAGTATTGCACACCTTCCAGTTCTTTTTTTCATGGATGCAATAATGTGCTGGAAGAAAGCATAATCTGCACATCCCTGTGGTGGTGTACCATAGATATTTCTGCCCCATGGATCATGTTGCCAAGCTTTCTGGTTCCACTTTTTTATAGAATATGGAGGATTGGCCAGAACCATGTCAAACTGTTTAACTCGATCATTTTCCACAAATGCAGGATTTGATAGTGTGTCTCCTCTTACGATGTGGAAATCCTCGAAACCATGGAGGAACATATTCATCCTTGCGATTGCTGAGGTTATAATATTGATTTCTTGTCCGTACAGACTGATGTTTCTGTATTCCTGGCCGTTTTCCTTGGCCAGAAGAGCGGCGTTGAGTAGCATACCACCTGAACCACAGGTAGGATCATAGATACTCTCGCCTGTTTTCGGGTCAACTATCATGCTCATCAGGCGTACAACTGTGCGGTTAGTATAGAATTCTGCAGCAGTATGACCGCTATCGTCAGCAAACTTCTTGATCAGGTACTCATAGCCTGTACCAAACTCATCCTGTGGTACATTTTTGAGTGAGAGGTTGATAGTTGAGAAATGTTCAACAAGGTCAATGAGAATCTTATCGGTCAGACGGTTCTTGTTTGTCCAGTTAGTATCCCCGAAAATACCTGCAAGCCTGTCTGGATTGGCCTTCTCAATTTCACTCATGGCAGTCTTAATTGCCTTGCCCACATCAGTGGAAACATTCCTGACATCCTCCCAGTGTGCACCCAATGGAACCTGGAATCTGTGGTTCTCTGCAAACTCCGCGTATTCCTTATCTCCATCAGACTCTTCAAGAGCTTCCTGGTATTCTTCATCATAGACATCAGATATACGCTTAAAGAACATTAACGGGAATATAATACTCTTATACTCTCCTGGATCAATAACGCCTCTGAGAAGCACAGCAGCTCCCCAAAGATACTGCTCAAGTTCCTGCTGAGATATTGTTTTGCTCATAATACACCCACCTCTTTCAGTAAAGCTTTCATTTTCTCCTCGGATTCAAGGAACTCATCGTATGCCTTATTCAATTCCTGGAACGTCTCTTTAAGGTCAATCTCTTCAACAACAAGTTGCTTTCTGACATATCTAGTAATATTGAGATTGAACTCGTTCTCCTTGATCTCATCAATATCTACTACTTTACTGATGTCTTCAATATCCTCAAACTTCTCATACCATTCAAGAACCTGCTCAGCATGTTCCTCTAAAAAGAAATTCTGATTCCTTCCCTTCTGATACTGCTCAGAAGCATCAATAAACAGAACTTTATTCTTATTTGCTTCATCCTTCTGATTTCTGTACACAAGGATGCATGCACTGATGCCAGTACCATAAAACAGGTTAGGTCCAAGACCAATCACAGCTTCCAGCAGATCATTCTCGATCAGCTTCTTCCTGATTTTACCTTCAGCTCCACCCCTGAACAGTGCACCATGAGGCAACACAATTGCCATCCTGCCTGTCATTGGAGCCATGGATGATATCATATGCTGAACCCACGCATAATCTCCATTACTCTTTGGTGGTGTTCCTGCAATATTCCTCCCGAAAGGATCATGAGGCCAGTGTTCATGTCCCCAGTTCTTCAAAGAAAATGGAGGATTGGCTATCACCGCATCAAACTGAGAAAGCATATCTCCTTCATGGAAAGAAGGATTTCTCAGTGTATCGCCTCTGATAATCTCAAAGTCCTGGACACCGTGTAAAAACAGATTAATTCTGGCAATCGATGAGGTTGTCAAGTTCTTCTCCTGACCATAGAGTTTCAGTGTCCTCTCATCTCCACCTTTATTCTTAACATAATGATAAGCTTCCAGCAGCATACCACCAGAACCACATGCTGGATCATATATGGATTCCTTCTCCTGTGGCTTGAGGATACTACCCATCAAATGAACGACAGTTCTCGGAGTATAGAACTCTCCTGCCTTCCTGTTGGTCAGATCTGCAAACTTCTTAATCAAATATTCATAAGCCTGCCCCAGCATATCAGGTTCAACATACTTCTTGGAAAGGTTTTTACTTGAAAAATGGTCAATCAAATCTATCAGAAGCGCATCAGATAATCTGTCCTTGTTACTCCAGTTAACATCACCAAATATCTCGTATAACTTGTCCTGATTTTTCTTCTCAATCTCACGGAAAGCATGCTGAAGTGCCTGACCAACATTGGTAGTTTTCTCTTTCACATCATCCCAATGAGCACCTTCAGGAATTATGTAATCATGCAGTTCTGGAAAAGATGCATATTCCTCGTCACCATCAGACTCATCCAATGCTTGCTTATATTCTTCATCGTAGACATCTGATATTCTCTTGAAGAATAAAAGTGGGAATATGTATGCCTTGAAATCCGATGCATCTACAGGTCCTCGCAGGATGTTTGCTGCATCCCATAGATATTGTTCAAGTTCTGAAAGAGTGATCTTTTCCATTATTGAAATGTCTCCATATTCTGTTTTGATGGCATCTAAGAAGCCCCTGAATAAATAATAAGTATGTATCAATAAAATGGTTTGAATGCTGTATGTCAGACAACTTCATAACTTTAACTTAATAAATTTAAATTTATGTTAATCGTACCTTTTCAAGGTACTTTTCAGTGTTTAATTTATCTTCTAGAAAGGTCTCCTAAGAGTGTATCTAATGTCTCTTGGAATTGTATCTCAAATATAGCATGAGAAGATAAAAGAGACAATAAAATCAACTACTTGCAACAAGCTTTTCCCATTGTTCCATGCGTTCTTTATTATGAGCATTAAGCGTAAAAGGAGTATCTGCCTTCGCATTTATCTTCATGTAATGCAACGTTCCCTTTGAAAATCCTAGCTTTTTCCAGTCTGAATAAGAAATACTCAATATCTTCTGTCGTATGTCGCTTGAGTCTTGTCGCTTTGTCTCATACTGAGGGACAATAAAATCAATGTCCTTTCTTTTGTCTGTTAAATATTGAGCTAATTCCCTAGTCTTCAGGAACATGACATAACTCCACATCGTCATATTTCCTTTGTAGCTAACTCTCTTGTTAAACCACAAATTGACCTCTTCAGTTAGCTTCTTAGCTCCACTTGGTCTGAGTCTGAGTGAGTAATTATCAGTCCTGATGAAGTCCTTCTTTTCCATCCTGTCAGTCTCAATGAGGCTGATTACTGCCATATCTACAAGGAATCTAAAAGGCTCTTGAAGGTCATAGGCTAAACTGTTCTTTTATCCAGTATTCCAGTTTCCCCACCAAACTTAGCTTCAGGATGATCTACATAATCGGTTAATTATGGCAAAGCTGTTGCAAGTGAACAATAGAATTATCTTGATTAAAATAAATATATATTTTCAAATGAAGATACATTTATTAAGTCGCACAACTTCATAAATAACCGGGAATATAAAAGGTGTTGTTGAATATGAATAAAACATCAGGATGTGCTATCTGTCTAATTCTAATCATATTATGCACAGGATGTATTGAAAACAAACAAGTGCAATTGATTGATGGGGATGAATACGTGGATACACGTAATTCCCTAACGGAAGAAAAGATATCTTTAATTGATAATTTTGCTGAAGATCTAAATAATGCAGAAGAAATAGCATCCTATGTGCAGCAGATGGAAGTAATAGATTTTTATAGTCGACCTAAAGCAGGCTACATATTTGGTGAAGTCGCATTTTACAGGGATGAAGATGAATTAGAGAATTTAGAATATACGGAGTCTCTTATCCACTTTAACAGAACACCGATTCATTTTGTAGGTCTCAACAACATCGAAGAGTTTGGTGATGTAGAATACGGCAGGTCACATTTGAATGCAATCATATCTTCCGCATTCACTCCGATGTATGGTGCTGAGGATGAGCAACTTAATTGCATAATTTTTTCCAGGAATATCCTCTTAAATCATTGTTTGTCAGAGGAACACAAAGAAAGATTAGTAAGCGTCTTAAAGATAGTTGATACATGGGGACAATTCAGAGAGAGCATGATACATACTAATGTCCCAATAAACGGTTCTGACGCAAATAGGACATTTGCAATCGATAATGTTGGAGATGCAAATATAATAATGAATACTGAATGGGATCAGGATGATCTTAAACAGTATTTCGAATTTTTAGATTCATCCGGTTTTAACTCCTCTGAAGAGTTATTGTCTTTTGCACGTCAATTTACAGTTGCAAAAAAGAGCATTAATGACGATATGTCAGAAAGTACACATGTTAAGATAAACAATGCAAGAGTGTATGTAGTTGCCAATTTCCCGCAATATAGTGATGAAGGCATTCAAAAAGATGATATGCGTGCATATCTTACTCTGGATGATTACAAAGAATGAAATCTTTTGTTAGTACTCTTTCCAGAATTCTGACGTATGCACCAATTATTAACTTTCTTTTTTTTACATGAACAGAATCATTTTATCCGTTTCCAACAACATCGACAAAATTAATAACCAATATTTACATATGCTTATAAAGTTGCTATAGTGTGAGGTAATGAGATGGATCATAAAAGATCAATTGTTTTTGTAGCTCTGGTTTCAATTTGTCTTTTGGTATCTGGGTGTTCTGGGCCGGAAATGACAACTGAAATTACAGCAAATAATACTTTAAGCTACAAGGATGCAAACCTTACATTGACTTTAACGCCTGAAACGGTAAATACAAGTGAACTTTCAAACCTGCAGCTCAGTTTAACAAATGAAGGAAAATACCCGATTAATGTTGATAAATTCCGTCACCAATGTAATTATAAAATTATTTATGCTGATGGATGGGACGTTGAATATGAGTCGATGCCGATGTGTGTAGAGATAGGAGACGATTCACTTATTGAGATTATGCCCGGGGAATCGTATACAGTAAACGTAGATGATGCAGGTCATTGGCAGGGACAGTTAAGAAAAGGCAATGATTCAATATCTGTTGTGTATTATCCTACAGGTAGTAGCTATACCACTCATAAATTCTGGACTGGAAAGCTTAGATCAAACAACATAACTTACATTTCTGAAAGTGTCAAAAATGAGTCACAGGAAAACATAGAAGGCAACAAAATATTTAATGGTACGATCCAGATGGGAGACGGATATCTGGCAAATGATATTTTATTCAATATTAACTATATATCAGTTGGAACAAAATATGCAACCATCGCAGTATATCAGGGTGAAGAGAGAACTGAATATATTAAAATATACGAAGGTGAAACCCGCATAGTTAATTATGAAAACAGCCCTCGTATTGCATTGAAATTAATTGATACCTTCGAGAGAGAAAATGTCGCAGGAAATTTTTCAATAACTGTTGAAAATAGCAATCTTTCGGTTAATGACGGCGGCATAGTTGAAGGTGGATTTTATGAGATGTATCTAAATGATTAACTAAAAAAGGTTGCAACTTTGTTTTTTTACACATTTCCTTCTTTTTTAGAATTTCATTGTCATTCCTATTGTCTTTCTTTTATTCCTTCAGTTACTTCTTTAATTAATAAAAAAATTCAAATATGAATATCTGAATATGTTGGTGAAGTAATGACTGATGAATTAGCCGGGATTGTGGTTTTATTTTTAGTAATGTGGTTAATGCCACTGACAGGTCTGATTCTCCTGAATTATGCAACAATTGAGACCAGAAAAAATGATAGTCATTACTATAGTCTTGCTATCAAATATCCTTTAATCCTTTTGTCATTAGGTTTATTATGTTTAGCAGCTGGTTTTTTTTTGCAGGAGCTATTTGAAAATGCTTACAGTTTTTACAAAATAGGTTTTTTTGTACTCATTCTTTTCACATTACTATACATTACTTCCGAGTCATATTACAATTTTAAAAGCAAAAACAGGGATGAATTATCATATAATGCTACAAAAAGTAGCACACAGGATAAATCAACATCAAACCGGGAATCAGTAAAATTTGTGGCAAAATTTATAGTCAGTAAAACCAAGGAAACTTATGATTATATTTATATGTGCTTTGCGTTAATGGCTATTGTTTCTATCTATTCAATACTCGCAAATGATGTTTTATATTTTACCGCTGTACAATCCTTTGATGACTTGCTTAATCTTGACCATGCAATGATTTTTGAATTTCTGGGAAAAGTATTCCAGTTAATTATTTCTGTGGTAATCTTATTTGTATGTTTTAAGAAACGCATGAAGGAGAACACCGACAACTGACATTAAGATTTAAACGTAGTGTCCTTCTGTATAATATAAAATTATACTATTCACTATTCTTAAATACATTGAAGTTCCACATTTTTATCAATATAAGGATGTGTGGTCATATGAAGAAAATCTTATTCATAATATTGATTTGTTCATTGCTTATCAGTGGGTGTACTGAGTCTGAAAATAGCCAAAAAGTAGAGACAGGAGATCATGTTTCTGTAAATTATACAGGAACACTGGATGATGGAACTGTATTTGACACTTCCCGGGAAGAGGTTGCAATAAAAGAAGGCATTTACCAATCCGGCAGGGACTATGAACCTCTTTCTTTTACAGCAGGGGCTGGACAGGTTATTGATGGTTTTGATGATGCAGTTATAGGAATGGAACCCGGTGAGGTTAAAACCGTTACCATCCCGCCGGAAAATGCATATGGTGCTTATTGTCCGGAACTTCTGGTATCTGTGCCTGTGGAGCAATTCCATTCAGCTAATATAACTCCGATAGTTGGCCAGAAAGTGACAACTCAGAATCAGGTTGGTGTAATTGTTAATATCACTGACAGCAATGTTACCGTTGACTGTAATACCAAACTTGCAGGCGAGACCCTGACATTTACAATAGAAATGGTATCAATAGATAAAACCTGATGTTTAGGTTTTAGGATTGTAAAAAAGGAAAAGAATGAAGATCCGAAACCGGGTCTTCAAAAATATGTTTTATTGAGTTATTAACAGTAAATTTAAGCTAATTCGCCAAATGCGAACTTGCTGAGTACTTTAGTAACTTTAATTGTAACTTCGTCGCCTACCTTTGTTTCTGGTACAAAGATGACAAATCCGCTTACTCTTGCGATTCCGTCGCCTTCTCTTGCGATATCTTCAATTGTTACATCATAAGTTTCTCCAGCTTCTACCGGAGCAGTTGACTGTGTGTTGTTAAACAAATTTTTCACTTCCGTTAAATATTAGCTTAAAAAGAATACAACCATTTAGTTAAACATACGAAAAAACAGTAAATACGATTAATGTAATACCATCTAAACTTATAATTATCAAATTAGTTTAAGCCTCTATAAGCACCCTTACTTAGGGCGGATAGTATATATGCCTATTCATAGTCACAGAAATTTAAGTTCCGAATTGTCCATACTCTCATAAAATTCCCGCATTGTTGTATCCTTCAATTCTTCAAATCATGACCACAAAAACCACCATGCAAGCAATGCGATGATAGGATAAGTGATATACATTACCGGTAGGTTAAACTTTCCAATCTTCACCCATGGATAATAATTAACAAATTCCGGGTTCCATTCTGAAAAACTGACAACAGGGTTCACCAGAAACCAGGTGAAATCCTCTATAACAATACCTGTGAAGTATGCACTCACAAGTATCCCGAAAAGCCGGGTATCCCATCCATTAATGACCAGTGGCAGGGTCAGAAGCAGGGGCCACATGACAAAGAAAAGATAGAAATGATATGCTGTAAGGCTGACATGTTCACCAAACCGGATAGTCCAGCCAATCTTCCCGCGGTTGCCTGCATTTCTGCCTTCAACATACGCTTCCCAGAAAGATGTGGCTATCATAGCAGCCCATATCCATGCAAATATCAGGTAAACATTCACAATAGTATTCGCTTTTTATGGCATATATTACATTTGACAGAGAAAATCAGAATTAATTTATTCCGAGGATTAACAGGCTTGAGTAAAGGCTATCCCTTGATTTCAACAATTATTTATGAGCATAAAATCAATTAGTTTTATGGTTAAATCCCCAGAACCAAGTATAGAACCAGGTATTCATTCATCTAAAGTCACTGAGCGTATAAATGCAACAGCTCTTGAATTACTAAAGAAACATGCTAATGGTCTTCGCTGGTCAGAACTGGTCTCAATGATCATGGATTCAGATCCTGCATTTCATCCAAAAACTGTTAATGGATGTGTCTGGAAACTTGTAGAAAAATACCCTGACAGGGTTTACAAGCCATCTAAAGGGATTTTCAGATTACTGGAATATAAATAATGTTTAATACAATAGGAACAATAGCCACAAAATTTATCTAAAATCCGGACAACTAAGAGCCATTATAAGAAGATGTCAATTTTTTTGATACATATAAACACTCCTTGTGTTAAACTTTCTTATTAATAAATTCACATGCACAAGGTGAAAATTTGATACAAAACAAAAAAGAGAATCTAATCCATACTTTCATGTATGTTTGGTTTATGGCATTTGTAATGACAGGATACAACATAACAATTCATCAGGGACTATCTACGGACATACTAAAAGTAACCTGGCTGAGTTTTCCCGCTACTTTCATAGTGGCATTTACACTTGAATATTTTATTGTAGGAAAACATGGAATGAAATTGGTGTTCAAACTACAAAAACAACATCATACACCTTTTCAAAAACGAGCCATAACTGCATTGGTTTTTGTTGCCGGAATGGCAACCTTAATGTCATTATGTTTTTCAATATCAACTGTTGGTTTTTCAAAAGAACTACCTTTGACATGGGTTTACAATCTTATTATTAACGCAGTATTTGCGTATCCTTTAATAGTGTTTGTTGCAGGTCCACTTGTTGGTTTTATATTCCGGAAAATATTCCCGGAAGGTTCAATTGTTGATGTTTGAAAAACTTCATAAGCAAACTTCTTCTCATTTATTTTTTAAAAAATAATTATTTAATATGTATTATTATTAGTTTAATTGTTGAACAAGTATTATACCATAATAATATATTGTGCAAAATTTACTTTTTTGGAAAACTATAACTAATATTGATGATATAAGGATTTTGGGGATTATTATGACAGCATCTAATTATATCCAATTGATAAAAGATGAAATGCTGAACGAAATGTCAGTAAACATTAATCAATTGTGTGGCAAATCTTCTGTTATTAAAGGACAGGATGTACTTGTAGAAAATGTGAAAATAGAAACAAGTCGTGTTGTTGATACGTACAAACATCCAATGTATAACATTTATATGAATCATCAATTGAAATACAAAGATGTTTCACTATTTGATGCAGTTTATCATGTGAGTGTACACTTTGAGAAAGAAAGATAACATAGCAGAAGGCATACCAGAAGTCTTCTGGCTTCGATGTGTTAACAAATCTATTTAATAGGTTAATTACCCACTTACAGTTAGTTTTAACTTCTTATTTCACTTTCATCTTTGTTTTCTGCATAAACAGCTATCGACTATTTGTTTTGTTTAAAAAGCAATCATATTACGTTTTTTCATCTGAAAATCTATTTTTATAGTTATTCTTTGCCATAAAAAGATATTTCAATACCTTATTTATTCAAACTAGATAAAGACAGATTTTTCATAAATATAACTGCTAAATTCCTATTAATTTTGCTTAAATATTGTATATGCCTACTATTACCAGCAAAAACATTAAATTCATAGTATTTCTTTACATCATTAGTTTAAACTCGCCTAAATAGGCTTAAAGCTGGTGAAAAAAGGTTTATGGAAATAAGCACGGCTGTAAAAAAGGCAATTCGATATAGCATAGTTCAGAATATTCTGAAGCATTATCAATGCCCTGAAACCTGCGGAGCACATTGTTGCAGCCAGGGGCAGATTCACTTTTTTGAGGATGAAGTCAAAATCCTGACTCTTATGGATAAGGAAAAAGCAAAAAATATCACAAACGAAAGTTTATCTGCAGGAATCTACCAGATGAACACACCCTGCTCTTTTCTCAGTAGCAGCGGCAGATGCGAAGTCTATAATAACAGGCCTACGGTTTGCGGTATGTACCCTTTCAAGGTCAACACATCTGGCACTTCGCTGGGACTGCAGCCATGTCCGATTGGATTTATGATAATCCGGGATTTTGCAGAATGGATAATTGACACTTTTTCAAGATCTGCTGTCTCAGATGAAGAAAAAACAAGGATAAAAGAAGAATGGCAAAAGAACATAGAATTATATGAAGCAGAACTCGTAGACTTTCATTTCAAGCCGGTTTTAAAAGAGATGCAGATACCTTTTGATGAGCTTGAAATGCTTTCCATGTTCCTGTCTTCAAGAAAAACTGTGCTGTCTTTGATAGAAGATAAAAATCCTGCATAAATGTCAGAATCAATTATTGGTGAACCCTGATATGAGGTTCAAAAGTAACTTCAGCAGAGGTCATGTTTAAAAATAGGATCTCTGGTTTTAAGTTTATAATTTGTTATATAAAATTATTGATAGTAATATGATCGCCAACAATTTATACCAATAAGTGCATATAATAAATTGGTTACAAGGAAGTAAGCTGTAAAATGAAGTACCATTCAGGATGGAATAAATCTTCTGTCTCTACCTATAAACTTCATTAACGCATGACTTTATGAAGGAAAATTCATGACAGGATAAAACCTGATCTTGTAATAAACTTCACAAATGCGTAGCCAAGAATGAAGGTAAATTCTGGACGGAATAAAATCCGATCCCGTATCAAACTTCATTACCTTGTAACCACCTTAATCTGAAAATTGCCTGCCAATTCTTTTGTTTTCGAAACCACAGTTTCCTTGTCTTATTGGAAAGTTTGTAGCCTTAAAAGATAATCCGTGATCAGGATTCAGATTTAAGGGAAACACGGAAATCCCAGTTCAACTTATTTTTATTCACCGGTGAAAAATCACATCTGACCATTGCTTCCTTAAACTGCTTATTGGTGACAAAAAAGCCAACGGGTGATTCCTCAAACAGGGTTTTGAGTGCAAAGCTTGCGTATGTCTTTTTTGTTCCTTTTTGCGGGAGAATATTCTCCATTATCCAATCGTCAATGGTTTTAATCTCACTATCACTTAGTTTGTAATCACCCATTTACTTGCTCCTTCCTTTTTAATTATAAAAGATGAAGACTTCATATAGGGTTCCTGGCTTTTTTAATGTTTGTTTATGATTTGTTGTTTTCAAGTACTGTTCTTATTAAACCTAGATGTGGTGAAAAGTCTTAAATATAATTACCTCAGTAAATGCATTCCGTATATTAGCACTGTAGACATAGCTCAGAACTTAAAACAGGAGGATTTTCATGCAAAAACCAGAAACTCATATATTCGTTTGTGCAAGCACAAGACTTAACGGAATGGTAAAGGGCGTATGCGAGAACAAGAAATCACATAACCTTGTAGGAATGTTTGCCGAAGAAGTAATGGACAGAGACCTGGAAGGTGAAGTGATGGTTACTGCAACCGGATGTGTAGGTCTTTGCGAGAAGGGACCAATTGTCATGATCTACCCACAGCAGATCTGGTATGGTGAGGTTACAGCAGGTGACGTTGAGGAAATACTTGATGCAATAGAAGAAGGCGAAGTTGTAGACAGACTACTTATTTCATAAAATTAAACACAAAAACGTAAAAAGGGAAAGCGATTTGTTCAATTAATATGAATAAGTCGCTTTTATATATTCTGTAAAACTCATTCCTTTCTGGTGTCTGATTGAACAGCTTTGCGTCTATAAATAAATACAGTAACTTCTTTTATTTGGTAAAATGCATAATCATCATCTTAAATTCTATAGATTCCTGTTACCTATATTTTAATCAATTAACACTCAAATCTAAGCAGTCTGAATATATATTTTGATGCTTGCCTTATTATTTATCCATAACTTTTGATTTACTCTGTTTAAACAAGCCTGAAAGACAAAAAGTTATATGTCAGAGATGCCTGTACCAAAGGTATGAAACCAGAATTCTCAAATAAGGTTCTCATCATCGGGTATGGTTCAGTTTCCCAGTGCACCCTGCCGCTTTTACTGGATAAGCTCGATGTTCCGTTAGAAAACATTACGTTAATAGACTTTGAAGACAAATCAAAATCCCTGAGGAAATATACCAATCAGGGATTAACATTTGTCCGTGAGAAGATCACCCCGGAAAACCTTAGTCAGGTTTTATCCAGGCATATGGATAATGATGGCCTGATAATAGACCTTTCATGGAATATAGATGCTATTGACATCATCACCTGGTGTCATGAGCACAATGTGCTGTACGTAAACACATCAGTAGAAGTCTGGGATCCTACCGAGGATTTCCTGAACAGAAGCCTGCTGGAAAAATCCCTGTATCTGCGCCAGATGAAATTGCTTGAGCTTTCCCGTGACTGGAAAGACGCACCTACTGCCGTTGTAGATCACGGTGCAAACCCGGGTCTTATCACTCACTTCGTAAAGCAGGGACTACTGGATATTGCAGAACGTACCTGTGCTGACAAAAAAGTCTCCCCCGAAGAAGCAGAAGAAATTAGACAACTTGCTGAGAAAAGAGACTTTGCTCACCTGGCTCACAAACTTGGTGTAAAAGTCATTCACTGCAGTGAACGCGACACCCAGGTTGCTAACCGGGCAAAGGAAGTCGATGAATTTGTTGGTACATGGAGCATAGAGGGACTCAGGGAAGAAGGAACAGCTCCTGTAGAAATCGCCTGGGGCACGCATGAAAATAAGATGCCACCAATGGCCCAAGTTCCTGACTTTGGTCCGCAGAATGTTATTTTCATGCCTCAGATGGGTATGAATACATGGGTAAGGTCATGGATACCTGATCAGGAGATTGTCGGTATGGTTATCCGACACGGGGAATCATACGGCCTTTCTAAATTACTGACTGTATGGGATCAGGAGAAAGCAGTATTCAGACCAACTATCCATTACGCTTACATGCCATGTCATGATACACTCTCATCTCTCTTTGAGTTGCGTGGACGTAATTATGAACTTCAGCCAAAGCTCAGGATAATGACAAATGAGATAGTATCCGGTGAAGATATACTGGGTGCCCTTCTGATGGGTCATTCTTACAATTCATGGTGGACCGGAAGTGCATTGAGTATCGATGATACAAGGTCTCTTGCTCCAGGCCAGAATGCAACCACACTACAGGTAGCTGCCGGTGTAGTAGCTGCTGTACTCTGGATGCTTGAAAATCCAAAAGAAGGAATCAGGACACCTGAGGATCTTCCACATGATTTTGTCTTGAATATTGCCCTGCCATATCTTGGTAATTTTATATCAACGCCATCTGACTGGACACCACTTAAGAACCGCAAAGTGTTCTTTAAGGAAAATCCGGCAGTTGAACATGATCCAGACCCATGGCAATTTGAGAACTTCCAGTTTATTGGTTAGTTCACAGGATAAAAGTAAAAAATATATTCAAAAACAACATGGCTAAAATGGAACGGGAAATCCGTTCCAAAAAAGCTTATTGTTATTTTTACATAAGTTGAGATTATGGCAAAAAACCATTGGTGAAACTAGTGGTATCAAAAAAGTTAAAGGACAGGTTAGCGATCTTTAAATCTTGTCCTGTCACCTGTATCAGGAGCTTCTGACTGTCCGGGACCTGTATCGACTCCGACGCCGGGCTGTTCACCATCTTCTCCGTTGTAATTCTCATCTCCTGAACCTGCCATGGCTGTGCCACTAAATGAGGCAACAACCATAAGCAGTACCAATATCAACGTTAGTATTTTTTTCATATACACTCACCTTTTCAAATTTACAATTTATTATATTTTTGCTATGTAAACAATAGATATTAGAATCTATGGACAAAACTGCATTTTGAATTTGTTCTTACTTTTAATTTTATGAAATTAATCAGAAATTGAATTTTACTCAGGCAAAATCGGAAATTGATATCTATGGTGAAAATATAATTATTATATAGTTATCCAAAAAATGTGGGTAATAATTTGGGAAGGATTTAGTATTTAAAGAGGTTTGAAAATGGATTTTGAAGAACTGACAACAGTAAGGTATTCCAGCAGAAAATATACTGATGAAAAGATAAGTGATGGCACTTTGGGGCGCATTAAGGAAATGATCAGAAATAGTCCTTCTGCCGTTAATGTTCAGCCATGGAAGATCAAAATCATAGACGATGCTGAGATTAAGGAAAAACTTGCTCCGCATATATTTGGTGGAATGACGCAGGTTCCAAGCTGCTCGCATATGCTTATTTTATGCGCAAACACTGATTGGGACAGTCACATCCAGGCAAATATAGAAAGCATGAAAAAAGCTCAGGTTCCGGAACAGAACATCAAATATTACCAGATGGCAGTTGATGGAATGTTTGGCCGCGTATCGGCCGATGAAAAACTTGCAGAATCACAAAAAAATGTGTATCTAACAGCAGCATGTGCTGTTTTTGGAGCGAAGTCACTTGGTGTGGACTCATGCATCATACAGGGATTTGACGCTGATGCCCTCAGCAAGGTTCTGGATTTACAATCTAATCTTACACCTACACTTATTGTAACCTTAGGTTATGCAGCAGATAAGCCTGCACCAAAAAGCAGACTCCCTGATGATGAAATATTCTTCTAAATAAACTGTGAATCGTCCTCATTTAGTTCTTTAAAAGTCAACAATAATGCTGATTAAACTGATGATAGTGATTTGAATACGAAAAAGAACACGGATAGCAAAAACATGTGTGAGAAAGCTAAAGAGAAAGCACCGTCCATTTCCACAACAAATTCTGTTGGAATGGATTTCATGCTTATTCCTGCCGGAGAATTTTATCTGGACCCATCTGAATTCAGCTATGATATTCCAGTTAAACTTACTATAAAGGAATCTTTCTACCTTGGAAAATATCAGGTAACTCAAAAGCAGTGGAAAACTGTAATGGGAAATGAACCTTCCTGTTTTGAAGGTGATGACAGACCTGTTGAATGTATTACATGGAATGAAGTCCGGAATTTTATTAAAAGACTCAATGAGATGGAAAATACTGATAAATACCGTCTTCCATCTGAAATAGAATGGGAGTATGCATGCAGAGCAAAAACTGATTCTGAATATTTTTTTGGCAGCCAGGACATGGAACTTGATGAGTATGCCTGGTATTATCTGAATTCCCAAGATGGGACTCATCCTGTCGGGCAGAAAAAACCAAATCCATGGGGTCTGCATGACATGTATGGTAATGTTTGGGAATGGTGCCAGAATAGATATCATAGGAATTATGAAGAAGCTCTTGCAGAAGGTACTGCATGGGAAACAGTTGGTAGTATAGGAATAGTCCTGCGTGGTGGAGGATGGGTAAGTTATCCTGAAAAATGCCGCTCATCATGCCGAAGTAGTTTTGATTCGGATTATGGTTCTTACTCCGTAGGTTTCCGTCTTCTTATGGCATTGTGATATGCAGTTAAGTTTAAAATCTCTGGAATCTTCACTTTATTATGGAAAAAAGCACTTCAAATACAGAATTTCATAATATTGATGAATACATTGCAATGTTCCCAAAAGAGGTGCAGGATAAACTAAGAGAGATGCGTGAGTTAATACAGGAAACTGCGCCGCAAGCCGAAGAAACTATCAGTTACAAGATGCCAACATTCAGGTTAAATGGTATTCTGGTTCATTTTGCCGCCTACAAAAACCATATTGGATTTTACCCTACTCCTTCCGGAATTGAAGCTTTTAAGGATGAACTTTCAATCTATAAGCATTCTAAAGGTTCTGTCCAGTTTCCACTAGAAGAACCACTTCCATTTGATATTGAACCCATATCAAAACTATAAATACTATCTCTCTGAATGTTATTATGGGGATATGAATGGAATTCAGAGAAATCTCTGATGATCAATGGAAATTTATTAAGCCACATTTACCACCACAACCAATAACCGGAAGAAAGAGGGCTGATGACCGTAAGGTCATCAATGGTATTCTCTTTGTTCTGATAACTGGTTGCAGATGGGGAGATATGCCAGCTATTTATGGTTCCCAGGCAACTGCCTGGAGAAGGCTGAAAAGATGGTCAGAGGAAGGTATATGGAACAGGATAATGGAATCCCTTCGGGATTCCGCTTACCAGAATGGTAAGTTCTCTATGGATGTTGTATGTGTTGATAGCAGTTTCATTGAAACTAAAAAAGGGGAGAAGGCTCCACATACAACGGTCATAAAAAAAGGAAAGGCATAAAGATTCATGTTTGTGTAAGTTGTGACGGTTTTCCATTGACGATCCAAATTGCTTCTGGAAAGGAACATGATAGTCAACAATTTATCAAGATCATGGAAAGTATCAAGGTTAAGACTGATAGAAAACCAAGAACAAGACCATTAGAAGTACTTGCAGATTCAGCTTATGATAATGTTGCTATACGGAAGTATCTAAGATCCAGAGCTATAAAAAGTAACATTCCAGTCAACAGCAGGAATGAAAAACACAGAAAAAGAGGAAGACCTACAAGATTCGAGTATGAGTCATATCATAAAAGAGGAACTATAGAACGATTCTTTGCATGGTTGAAGATGGGATTCAGGAAAATAGCAAGTAGGTATGAAAGACTGAATATTGTTTTCAAAGGGTTATTAGATATTGCATGCTTCTTGTTATGCTGGAAAAAGATAGGGGAAAGGTTTTGAAATAGGCTCATTATCAGAAAAATTGTGGTTTTCAGGATAAACGAAAACAATTCAAAAAAGAATCAGTGAAATAAAATAAGGGTCATCTGATGGTCTGGATAAATCTTATAAGATTTTTCATAAGCTTTATATCCAAAAAAGTTGATTTGCATGCAAAAATATATGGAAGTGAACGCAATAAAAAAAATACCTGTTTTGCTACTATTCTTGCTGTTATCTACAATCAATTCTGCCTGTGTTGATAACGATGTTGATTACGATGCCTACAAAGAAAAGTGGGATCTGTTGTACGAAAATAAAAGCGATTGGTTATGTTTTGATTATTCAGTAGATTATGCAAGAAACCATCCTGGATGGGGAATGGTAATCATGTCGCCATCACCTGCGTTCAGGTTTCAGCCCCACATGGCTAATTACATGATAGAAGGAAACACGCTTTATATTCATGAACCTCAGGCCAATCGCACATATGAACTTGAAATAGTGAATGGATCCATGACTGTCCCTTTCTATGAAGATTTCCCCGATGATTTTTCCAGTCAGTGGACACGGCCAACATATTTCCATTTCATTCCCGATGAATCAGGTGTTCTCAGGACTTATTATTCACTTAACGACAATCGTGCCGAGTTCTTTGATTATGAAAATATGAACAAAACTGATGCGTCCGTAAATACGACAATTTTGAATTCTGTGGAAGATTCAGATGTTTATGTATGTGAAAATAGCACTATAAATCAGGAACTAAAGGATAGTTCGGACATTGGAAACAAAACAGCAACTATAAACGAAGTAGACAAGAATGTTAGTGGCATTAGTAATATTGATGAAATTAGCAAATCCAGAAGTATCACTGAGAAAATTGCTTATTTTTTAAAATCCCTGTTTGGAACTTGAAAGTTATTACTTATGATTTGACAATAGTTTTTGATTGTTTTTTGTATTATTTTCTAATTATTTTCACGCAGTGGTATGCATATCAATGCTCATTAACTTTAAATAATATAAACTAAGTAAGAGACTTCCGTCTACAAACCCCTTCATCATAAATTCGTTAAAGAAACTAAAATCATCCGGAGTAGCTATTATGAAAATGCCTACACAAATTAAGCATGCTTTGATAGAAGCAATGATAACACAATATACTGAGGATTTTTCTTCATGCAAGATAAGTCAGGAACCTCTTACATTCCAGATAGCTGTGGGCAAAATTCTTGAGGATACGGAAGTTTTCGGGATTACAGAGGCTGATATTCAAGAAACTATATCAGTAAATCCTGGTTCTCTTACACTAACAGAAGATTCAGAATCCATACAATTTATTCCTCCGTTTACCAGAGAATGCGATTCTTACAACAAACTTCTTGATTATATGCAGGAAAGCACAAAAACCAACAGGAAGTTCGCAGTTGAATACGATCCTGCAATAAAGGAATCCCTGATATACAATTTCTTCAGCGGTAAAATTGTGCTCATGGTCCCTGAGGAAATGACAGGTCTTTCACAGCTAAGATTTGCCCTTATGGCAGGAGGAAGCAAACTCCGTGCTATAATTGATGAAACTGGAGGGTGGATATATGTTTTCCCAAAGCATATAATGGAAGCCATGGAATGTGGAAAAATGCCTGCCAGGGATACAAATGTAAATATGGTGATAGCAAGTTACCTTGCTGACGTTTTCCCTGATGAACAATGATAACGGTAATATGTTAACTATTTGTTAAATATTGTGATTCAGAATCAAAGTTATGAGACATGATTTATCATGTCCCGGTTCCTTTTTATTTCTATATATCAGGTTGTAAATATTCAAAAACAATATTGTTAAACCTGTCATATTGTTCAATTGAACAGACATGACCACAGTTTTCAATGATTTTAATCCGGGCATTTCCCATTTTTTCAGTGTGCCTTTGTGTGTCTTTTAAGAACAGATGATCTTCACTTCCGGATACAAAAAGAACCTGGATATTGTTGTCAAGTTCATCAAGCCATTCCAGACTTTGTTTAGTCTCAGGAATCAAATCAACCCATTTGCAAAATTCATCATAACCGAGTTTTCTGGCTTCAGCTACAAAAATGCTCCTTGACCTGCGGTGATTCTTCCTTGGAAGTATAATGTACGCAAAGAACCTGTAGAGAATCATATAGTTTATCCATTGTTTGAAGGTTATGGCCAGATAAAGCAGGAAGTTTGTTCTCAGGTTGAATTTTACAATTCCACCACCCATGATTAGAGTATCAACCTTTTCAGGATAGAGAATAGCAAAACGCAGGCAAATCAGAGTACTAAAGGAGAAGCCCATAAAATGGGCTTTTTTCACTCCATGATATACCAATGTGCTATTGATAAGCCTGCAAACTTTATCTATATCAAGTTCATTGAATTGCGGTTTCTTGTGCATCTCAAGAACAAGCAGGTTATAATGTCCTGAAAAAAACTCAATCTGCTTTTTCCATGTCCTGGCACTGCCGCCGAATCCATGCACGAATACAAACCAATGGGCAGAGTCATTCTTAAAATGAACTTCTGCACTAAAACGTTCAGTATTTTCTTCGTCTGCCATCGGTTATTCCTTTCTTAAAAGCAAAGTACCTCAAAAATTTAGGGAAATTCTTCCGGTTGTACTCCGGCATTTCCTGGAAAAGATCAGCTGCCATTTCTTCCCATTCCTTTGCCCGTTCAAAGCTCTTACCGGCAAGCTCCTCGGCAGATTCCGGGTTTGCCAGGTGAGTTGACTTAGCACCACCAGCTTTAACCACATCGATAATTGCCTGCGGATTATCTATTAAAGGACATGGGCGGAGCGGATTATCAGAAAACGGCTGTGCCTCCCTGAATGTTGTAAAGAACTTTGACCGCAGTGCCTCCTTAAGTGAGACGTCGTATATATTAGAATCCGAATAATGGCAGAAAGCACACGGTTCCATATCACCTTTTGCGTTTATATGTGCAAAGCCAACACCAGCTCCTATGCATCCGAAGCAAAGATGACCGTTGTTCCAGAAATCAACAATCACATAATCCTGCTTTTCGCAATAATCCATGATTTTTTTGTGCACATAAGATCGTTCTTCTGCTGTGCACATAAGTGAAGTATCAGCAGTGCTTCCAACAGGAATATACTGGAAGAGCCAGCCAAACCATGCTCCCTTTGCACGCATCAGGTCAAGGAACTCATCACTTGCTATGGTCTTATAGTTCTTTGAGTGATAACATGCTGAGAATGCAAAACCGATGTTTCTTTCTCTCAGAATATCCATAGCCTTTATGGCTTTAGTGTAAACACCTTCGCCTCTTCTGAAATCAGTCTGCTCCTGAGTCCCTTCAATACTTATAAAAACATTAAGATTTCCAAGTTCAGCCATTACATCGGCAAACTCCTCATCAATAAGAGTAGCATTGGTAAAAGCACCGAATGTCATCTTATTATGTTTTCTGCAAAGCTTGATTATGTCATCTTTTCTAAGAAGAGGTTCTCCACCTGTCATCAGGCAATCCATGATTCCAAGCTCTTCCGCCTGATTCAATATATCATCAAACTTTTCATAGGAAATGTTGTGACCACTTTCATAATCTTTAGACCAGCAACCTTTGCACCTCAGGTTACAGTCACTTGTAGGGTCAATAAGAAGAACTCTTGGGATTGAGCATTTGTGCCTGAAACCGTTGTATAATTCTTTTAGTGTGATGAAATCACCCATTGTCAGATGACTTGCAACACCTTTTGCCGTAAAAAACTGTTTACTTCTGTACACGTAAGCTTTGTGATGTGGGAAAGGAGGAATTTCTTCTCTTTTCCCATTGATCATCATGTATTTCAACAGAAAACCCCGCAAACTTATTTTTTAGTCACGGATACTTTCTGTGGAATTACACCATCAAACACAAACTCGCCTTCTGAGTTGGATGACAGGCTGTTTATTTCAAGTCCCGGAACAACAGTATAGATACGTGGGAAATATTCTTCCATTGTGTTTACACTGTCTTCTTCAAGGTATTTTTCTGAAAGAGGTACAGCTCCAAGATAGAAACTCTCAGGGTCACCACTGAGTTTGTTATCTGTAACACTGATTTTTCCCTTGCTGTAAATGTTAAGGGTGTCAGGTAATGGAATTGGCACATCACCGGCAACATCTGAATAAAGATCTGTCTTTAATCTGCCAATATCAGCAGTGCTTGACCCTTCCATTGTCCCGTCAGGCAGAACCTTTACCTGAAGGTTGTCGAACCACCAGAATCCGGGAGCAATTTCATTTAAAAGCGCTGTGGATTCTTCTGCAGTTAACGTGAATTGTTTTTCCTGGTAATCAGAAAATTCAAAGTTATAATCATTTATGGATTTTTTTTCTGCGTTCTGCTTGTACTCTTCAAGTTCTTCACCGGTCATGCCTTCAAATTCAATTTGCATTCCGGTTTTCTCAAGTGCACTTACATAATCTTCGTGGGTGTATCGCACACCAAGATCCTTGGGTCCGAATAATGAAAAGCTTCCATATACCCAGAAAATACTACCTAATACCACCAGACCAACTGCCAATATGACAAATTTCATATTTCCTTTTTTATCGCTAATTGTATCACCAGCCACATACAAATATAATTAATCAATTATTATAATTGACAGCTCCATATATATAAACCATTATCCTACCCTGATTTATAAACATAGGTTTGCATTGTCAATTATCCTGTATACTGTTCTTTCAAGCAAAGAGAAGATATTGAATAAAACAGCGACGTTTAAGCCATTGAACACAGGATAAATATAATCTTTGCTATCTGGTGTTATGCTATGAAAAAAATTTCATCACAAGTCCTAAATAGAACATTATTTCAATATCTAATTGGAGGTTGAATGACTTGTTTGCATCTATTTTCATACTTGTTCTTTGTCTTGCAGGATTTGCATTTATTCATAGTTTGCTTGCCAGCCTTCCTGTAAAACGCTTCATAAGGCGGTCTTTAGGTTCAAAAGCAGACACCCTTTATATGCCGGTGTACAATCTAATTGCAGTTATAACCATAATTCCTCTGGTCTATGTGCTTTACAAATATCCCGGTGAATTTCTTTATGTGATACCATCTCCATGGCGCTGGTTAATGGTAGCCGGACAGGTAGTTGCTTTTATAGTTGGTCCGAGAGCTTTGAGGGATGCACCACACAGATTTAAGCTGCGTGCCCAGTTATCAGCACCAAATTCACCTGAAGCAGGTCACCTTGACATTCACGGAATCTATCGCTGGATAAGAGATCCTTTCCTGTTTTCAGGACTTGTTATAATGTGGTTGACACCTTTTATGACAACAAACCTTCTTGTAATTTACATCCTGACCACAGTTTACCTTGTGATAGGTTCACTTCACTGGGAAAGCAGGCTTGTAGCACAATTTGGAGATCAGTACCGTGATTATCAGAAACATGTGCACAGGATAATTCCGAGGCTTAAGCCATATTATGAAAAAGAATAATTTTATTCATTTTTCTTTTTTGAAGAAAATAAGGATAAAATGCTAAAAATCTATTATATCTTTTTTCAAGGTATTGTTACTGGAAGCTTTCTTCCATAAAATATATACAATTTCATTACCCTTATACAGGTGATATACATGATGCACGAAGACCGCAGCAAAATGTCCGAAAAGACTCTGAACATGAAAAGGGCTATTGATTCTTTAAGAGAGGAACTCGAAGCTATAGACTGGTATAACCAGAGAGTGGATGCATGCACCGATGAGAACCTCAAAAAGATACTCATCCACAATGCAGATGAAGAGAAAGAGCATGCAGCAATGATTCTTGAATGGATCAGACAGCACGATGATGCATTTGCACATGAGCTTAAGGATTACCTTTTTTCAGAAGAAGAAGACATAGCAAGCCTTGAAGAATAAGGCTTAATCTTTTTTTCTTTATTTTTTATCCATTACACAAGACTATATCCTAATTTTGAAAGTTCTACAAGAACAACTATTAAAGTAAAATTGCCTACCAGTAGTGGACCTATCATTTTCTTAAAAGGGAACTCCACTATTGCAAGTGCAATTGCAAGTATATCACTTGGAAGTGGTGTAAGTGAATAAAGAAATATTAAAAACATAACTATTGTATCGCCGGTTTTTTCCATATAGGATACAAAAGTGTTGACTTTGTTTTCATATCGTTTTTTAATGCATTGTTTGCTTTGTGATCCCAGGTAATAGAATAATAAATCCCCAATTGTAAGGCCTATACTTGCAAGTAACGCAACTATTATTGTATTTACACCGCCAAAAGCTATTGTTATTAAAGCTGTGTAGAATGTGGTTGAAGTAAAAGTAGAAACTCCGCCAACAAGTGCTATCAGGAAAATAAAAGCATAAATATTGTTAACCCCGATAAAATTTACAATATCTTCAGGTGAATAATAATGCAGAAGTACTGACCATGAAATTATGAATAGCACAATTAATATGACTGGTCTCATACTTCCATTTTCATTGCTCAATGGGCAATTTTCAGCATCATCAGACGAAATACCATTTTTTAAGTTTTCCCGCATTTTTCCTCTTGTCTATGAATTAGCACCTAATTGAAATCTTTAAACTTTTAATTAGTAAATAAAAATAATATTACTTATGAAAAACGGTATGTTCAAAAAAAAGAAAACAGGAAATGGAAGCTGAAAGCCTCCATTAAATTAAATTCACATTAAATTTCACTTATTCCATGATGGTGCAGATGTTGTCCTGAATAGCAGACCATGGGTCTTTGCAGATCAATATCCAGAGCTTCCTTGAGGACATCTTCAATTGTTTCAACAGGTACGAATTCCAGCTCAGTTCTTACATCCTCAGGCACATCCTCAAGATCACGTTCATTCTCATGTGGAAGAATTACCTTCTTTATACCTGCCCTGTGTGCTGCAAGCACTTTCTCTTTGATTCCGCCAACTGGCAGGACCGCACCACTGAGAGTGACTTCACCTGTCATGGCAAGTTTGGAATCAACCGCTTTACCGGTTATAAGAGATGTCAGTGCAGTAAGCAGTGTAACACCTGCAGATGGTCCGTCCTTGGGAGTAGCTCCAGATGGTACATGAATGTGAATATCACTTTCAGTAAAATCAAAGCTGTTTGCAGTGTTTGCAAGCCTTGACTTGACAAGACTGTGTGAGATCTGTGCTGATTCCTTCATCACATCACCAAGCTGACCTGTAAGGGTGAGTTTACCCTTACCCGGCATGAAAGTACCCTCTATAAACAGGATATCTCCTCCCACAGGGGTCCATGCGAGTCCGGTTACAACACCTGGTACATTCTCCTTACGTGCTTCATCCTGACGTATAAGTTCCTTACCAAGTATCTCTTTTAGCATATCAACATGTACAACAAAGGGAAGTTCTGCTTTTCCTGACACAATCTTTTCAGATACGAATCTTGCAGTCCTTGCAAGCTGCTTTTTCAGGCCACGAACACCTGCTTCCCTTGTGTAACGATCAATGATACCATCTAGTGCTTTATCATCAATTTGAAGCATATTCTCATCAAGACCGTGTTCTTCCAGTATATCCAGAAGCAAATGGTCCTTTGCAATTGCAAGCTTCTCATTCTTTGTATAGCCTGATATCTCAATAATTTCCATCCTGTCAAGCAATGGGCCTGGGATAGTTGAAAGTGAGTTAGCTGTTGCTATGAACAAAACCTCGGACAGGTCGTATGGAACTTCCAGATAATGATCAGAAAAAGCATTGTTTTGCTCCGGGTCAAGGACTTCAAGCAATGCACTTGCAGGATCTCCTGAGTATGAAGATGAAAGTTTGTCTATTTCATCCAGTATGAACACAGGATTTCTGGTTCCTGCCTTCTTGATAGCCTGAAGGATTCTTCCTGGCATAGCTCCGATGTATGTCCTTCGATGTCCGCGTATCTCAGCTTCATCCTTTACACCTCCAAGACTTACACGCACATATTCCCTGCCTAGAGCATCTGCTATACTCTTACCAAGGCTGGTCTTACCTGTTCCCGGAGGACCTGTAAACAAGATTATTGAGCCCTGCTTCTCATGCTTTAGCTTCATTACAGCAAGGTGCTGGATGATTCGTTCCTTTACCTTTTCAAGGCCATTATGATTGTTCTCAAGAACCTTGCGTGCTTCGTTGATATCGATGTCCTTTTTCTCTCCGCTTGTCCATGGGAGATCAAGCAAAAGGTCAAGATAATTCCTGATTATGTTAGCTTCAGGACTCTGGGGACCTGCAGATTCCAGTTTTCTAATTTCTGAAATAGCCTTCTTGTGAATCTCTTCCGGCATATCAGAATTGTCTATTCTTTCCTGATAGCCACCTTCACCTGAAATTGGGTCATCGGTTTCATTGAGTTCTTCCTTTATCACCTTTATTTGTTCACGCAGCATGGCTTCTCGATGGGTTTTGTTCATCTTTTCGCCGACTTTCCTTGCTAGTTCCATCTGTAGCTGGATGTTCTCTTTCTGCTTTACCAGTATGTAGAAGAACTTCAAGTAGCGTTCACGAATTGAAAGTGTTTCAAGCAGTGCCTGCTTTTCTTCAATAGCTACAGGCAGATAAGGTGTGACATATCCCATTATCTGATCAATTGAATCCATATCATCAATGGGCTTGAGAAAATGTTCTGAGTGCTGGAAATTTTCTCCGATATTTTTAATCGTTCGCTTTATGTCGCGAAGGACAAATTCCCGCATATTCTCATCGAGATCTGCTATGTCAGGAAGCTCTTCATATGTTGCGTAGAACATTTCCTCTTTCTGATACAGGGAAGCGACTTCGACTCTTCCGGCAGATTTTGCAGATATCAGGTAACCTTCACGGGCAGGAGTTACGGATTCAATTTCAAGTAAGTTTCCTATTCTGTAAAGATCATCTTCTCTCATTTCAGTAAGCTTTGCATCTTCTTTCAGGGTCAGTCCTACTGCGTATGTTGCTTCCTGTTCATTTTCCATCTTTGAGAGCAATATCTCGCCGGCATTTCTGTCAGCCAGGAATTTGGTGTTGCTTTCAGGATAGACTACTATCTCAGAGAGTCTGATTATTATACTCTCGTTTTCTGTATTGTTTTCTTGTGTTGTCATTATAATAGTCTCAATTTCCAGCTTTTTTGGCTGCGGATAATTGTTAGTTAGTCTTTACCTAATCAATGATTTACAAAAAAAATCATTTTACTTTTTCCAGAATGTTTATTAGCATTTTTAACTCCTCCTCAGTTAATGAGTATGCCATTTTTTGAGTCAGCCGGGACAAAGCATGTTGTTCGCAGCGACATATTGTCTGTCCTTTTTCAGTCAGGCAAATATGAAAGACCCTGCCATCTTCAGGAGATCTTTTTTTATAAACACATTCCATTTGAATGAACTTATTGATCATCTCTGAAATTGTGGGCTTGGAGTTACTGGTAACTTCAGCCAGTTTACTGAATGTTATTTCTCCATACCTGTCAATTATTTTCAGGTAGCCAATCTGTTTCAGGGTAATGTCCGGTATTCCGCATCCACAAAGGATGTCAGATGAACACTCACTTTTTATTTTGAAGAGATTTTCAAAAACCAAAAATAAATGTTTTTCATTCCCTGTCATATCTCGATCCGATTATTCAGTTAGGCTTTACCTAAATATATAGTTTTGCTTTTCGATTACAATTAATTTAGAAATAAAATGCAAGGAAACATATATACACTAATAACTGAAAATAAAAATGTCGTAAACAAATGATCATAATTCAGGGGAGTAAAAAATGCCTTACGATAAATTAAGTGAATTACCTGATGGTGTAAAGGATAATTTGCCAAAACATGCTCAGGAGATATACAAAGAAGCGTTTAACAATGCATGGGATCAGTATAAAGATCCGAAAGACAGAAAAGGAGATGCATCTCGTGAGGAAGTTTCTCACCGTGTTGCGTGGTCTGCTGTGAAACAAAAGTATGAAAAGAACAGCAACGGAAATTGGATAGAAAAATAAATCAAAACAAATAAGTATATTTATTTTTTGACACGATTTCAGAATACAGTTTATCTTATAAGAGAATAAGTAATCAGTGGTACAAACCATAAATTTACAAATTTATCGCCGGGAAATCAAATGTCAGTCACTGAAAACATAACTTCTGTCCTGAATGAACTTGGAAACACAAAACTCATCTGTGTTACAAAAACCGTTGGCACTGAAAGAATTAATGAGGCTATAAAAGCAGGTGCAACTATAATCGGAGAAAACAGGGTTCAGGAGTTTGAAGAAAAAGCCGACGGCCTACTTCCATGTGAAAAACACATGATAGGACATTTGCAGACTAATAAGGTCAAAAAGGCTGTGGAATATTTTGATGTAATCCAGTCTGTAGACTCTCTAAAAGTGGCTCAGGAAATAGATAAGAGAGCTGAAGCCATCGATAAAATTCAGGAAATATTTCTCCAGGTAAATATTGGCAACGAGCCGCAGAAACATGGCTTTAAACTTGAAGAACTAAGACCGGAAATTAATGAAATTGCATTACTCAAAAATGTCCGGGTCACAGGAATGATGTGTATTCCACCTTATGTTTCGCCAGAGCAGGCACGCTCATATTTTAAAGAAATGAAAGCACTTTTTGATGAAATTAAAATAGAAACACAGGAAAAGTTCGATAACGTTGATTTAAAAGAACTTTCCATGGGAATGTCAGGTGACTACAGGGTTGCAATAGAAGAAGGAGCCACCATGGTTCGTATTGGGTCAGCTATTTTTGGTGACAGAAAATATTGAATTGTAAAAATATCATTATTTTTTCTTTTCTAATTATTTTAGCAATCTTTTTATAGAGCTACTTTATTAACCTTGTAAATAAAATTTTAATAAAATTTGATTTAAGAGTTAGTTCTTTAAGGTTGGTTAAAACGTATGCTGGAATTATTTAAAAATCCGAATGTATTTTTCAGGAATAAAATGAATGAGCCTGAAGACCTGAAAAAACCGTTTTATATAATGGTACTTGTCTGGTTTGCCAGATTGTTCATGGTTGCTGTAACACTTTTGATGGTGGCAAATATTATTTCGTCAAATTCATCCCTAGTTTTTCCTGATATTCCTTCTGAAATGATACTTTTCTTTTTATTCTTAACAGCAGCTGTATTGATAATCACTTTTATCAGCATTCTTTTGATGTGGCTAGTAACTGCATGCGTGTTTTATTTGTTCTCTGCTGTGTTCCATGGTACTGGTAGTTTCAAAAGAGTTCTTGAATTCATTTCTTATGGATTCATACCTTTTTTAATAGGAAGCATAATTGCTCCAATCTATTTCTGGTTGATCTATTCAAAAATAGATTTTATTGCTCTTTTTGAAAACATGGAACAAGCAGGGGATCCAACGCTAATTATGAATGAATTATTGTTCTCTAATTTGCCTGCACATGTACTGAGTCTTATTATTGCTCTGATACTTTTTGCTTTGACCCTATACATATGGATTTATGGAATTAAATATTCAAGAAATCTCTCATTTAAACAGGCAGTGTTGACCATTGGTATACCTGCAATAGCTTACATTATTTATGAATTGATTATGTTTGTGTTTCTTTATTTTTAGATTGACAACATGAAAAACATAATATAATCGATAAATTTTTATGATACATCTACAATCTGTACTTATTCTTAAAGTTAGAATATTGATACAAAAAAGGTGGTTATTTTGAAAAAATGGATTATAATGGTAGTATTAGTGGTAATGTTATCAATTTCCGGATGTGTAGAAGAAGAAAAACAAAGTGCTGCTAGCAAAAATATTGAACTTGCAACTTCTCTTATGGCTTCAGGAGAGGAACTCATAGAGGATATGGACACAGATTCCACTACGGATGCACGAAACAGGCTTTATGCGGCTAAAGTAAGCTATGAAGAATCCCTGGAACTCCTGGAAAATACAAACACTGAAGATCCGGAAGAACAGAAACTTATCGATGTAAATACAATTATTTGCAATTATTATCTGGAAAGCATAGCAGCAGAGGAAGACCTTCTGGATTGTTATGATTATCTTTCTAAAGCACGTACTTATATTTCCCTTGAAGAATATGATGAAGCAAAGAAAGAGATTTCAAAATTTGGTACATCTGTCGACAGTGCTATGCCAAATCTTGAAAATGCCAGGGAGCTTTCATCAGAAATAGAAATGGATGATGTTCCTCTTGAATTAAAACCCGTTTTAATTTATGACAGGGAATCGGTTTTTACTAATCTGGATATTTCATCGGAACTTTTAATCCTTGAAAAAAGTCTTTATTCACAGGTTGATGGATTAGAAAATCTGGACATGGCTCTTGAATATATGGATGAAGAAGAATGGGAAGATGCCCAGAATTATTTTGAATATACCGTGTCCAATTTCACGGAAACAAGGGATATACTGGCAGATCTTGAAGATTCTCAATATTCTGAACTTTCAATTTCATCCATTGAGAGTGTCATTATTTACGATGCAAGTATAACTTTTGCGGAGCATTGTGGAAAAGCCTGCGAATATATGGCTAAAGACAATTATGATAAAGCAGATGAAGAATTTGAACTTGCTCTGGAAGCCTATGAATAAATAATATTGAATGGTTCGGTATGAGCCATTTTTCTTTTCTTTTTTTATATCTCAGTTATCAATTCAGCGTCTCTCTCGTAATAGTCATAGAGATCCTTTCCCCACTTACGCCCTTCAGGACTCATACAGATAATTTGTTTATTGCTAAATTCATTATTGCTAAAAAGTAATCTAAGTAAAAATCCATTATCTGTTATTGTGAGGGAACATACACTTTTTAGTTGTGGAAGTAATGATGTTCTTTTTAAATTAAGCATTAAAATATCGGATATTAAAATTATCAGATATGTGTGATAGGTTTTGAATCTTTTAAGTAATAGTCAAATAGCTCTTTACCCCATTGTCTTCCCTGTAGAGTCAGGGAAAGTACCTGTTTATTGCTGAATTCACCATTATTAAACAATAATCTCAAGAGAGTTGTTTCATCAGTAACTGTAAGAGAAGAGATTCCTACCTCTTTTTCATATGCATAAAATTTCACATTATCGTAAGCAATATAGTGCCTGAATTCATCCGGCCATCCTTCAATTAATTTAGCTACCAGATCTGTAGTAAAAATGATTTCCAGATGTATGTTATTATCTGCAAGTTGCTGCAATATCCAGGGACATGAAGGATGCATGAAAGTGAATACAAAATATATTGCTTTTGATGCCATTCCAATTTTAAAGTGGTCTGCATTAAGTTCATGGGCATTAGCTATGCTTGGTTCGACAATCTGGCATCCCTGTATGTCACTAATCCTTTTCTGGAACTCTTCAGGAATACCACTAACTTTGTGTGTGGTCAGGTAACGACTGTTTACTTCAAGAGTGTCAATAGTATTCAGGAAAGGTTTCATCTCATCAACTACAATCTTACCGATTTTAGTGAGTTCGTAACTGTCACCTGACTGGTAAATAAGATTACTTTCCTTCAGAATCTTCATTTGCGGCAGTAATGCCGGTCGGGTAGTGTCAAGAATGGAAAGTATAACTGGCATTTCTTTTGTTTCCTCATGTAAGATCAAAAGGACTTTTTTTCGTTTTTCTGAAGCAAAAATAATATCCACCAAATCTTTTTTCATAAAAGCACGCTCTCTGGTAATTTTGAATCAGATAGTTTAAAATTATTTAGAAGTATCATTATAAAATCCCAACCAACCAAAATAATATTAGTCTAATACCGTTCGTGTGTCCAGTGATTCATATAATGTACAGTTTAATATATATAATATTGTTATATGCTTGTGATTCTTACAGCATCTTTCATGAAATAGTCAAAAAAATCCCTGCTCCATTTGTAAGCTTCGGAATGACAGCAATATACCTGTTTACTGCTGAATTCATTGTTAGCAAAAAGAAGCCTCAGGACAAAACGATCATCACTGATTGAAAGTGATGAAACTTTTATATCCTTATTGTAAACGTAAAATTTGACACCATTATTACTCAATGTGTTTTGTAACTCTTCGGGATATTCATTTTTAACTTTATTAAATAATTCCCGTGAGAGTATCATGGAAATATCTATTTCCCGGGCAAGATAGTATGAAAGCAATTCCAGGAAAGTAGGATGCATAAACGTGAAAACGAACATCATTGAGCTTGATTCCTTTGATTTATCAAAGAACTCCCTGTTAATTTCATATGTATTTACAAGGCTTGGTTCTATAATCTTACAGTTCCTTAATTCGCTTATCCGCTCAAAAAGATAATCTGGTATTGATTCTGTATTGTGTGTACTTAAATAATCACTGTGTTTATTAAGTGATTCAATTGTATCGAGGAATGGTTTCATTTCATCAACCACAATTTTGCCAATTGTGGTCAACCCGTAAGAATCACCTGATTGATAAACAAGGGAATGTTCTTCAAGTATCCTTATCTGTGGAAGTAATGCCGGTCTGTTAGTGTCCAGTTCTTCCAGGATAACTGCCATTTCCTGAGGACCATCTTTTAACATGAGAAGTACATTCTTTCTTTTCTCAGAAGCAAAGATAACATCTATAAGTTGTTTTTTTTTCAAAATTTAACCCCCGTGAGAAAGCATCAAATACCTATCCATTTGACTAAAATTAAATTTGATTGCCAGTTAAATTTGTATTCCTTTTACTAAACATGTAGACATACTCATTCATAAGCTTTTATATTTGGACCTTATCTTCTTGCTGTTTTTTAACAGCAGAAGCTAACATATTTAGAAAATATCTTTCGGAATAAAGTTCTAAAAGCAAGGCAGCTATTATTCAGAACAAATACTATGTTCTTTCATAGCAAATTCATTTTCTGAGATGGAAATATAAGGTTCATTCCATGGATTATAGTCTATTGTCAGAGATACAGAAGAATTGTCATCAAGAGTGCTTTTCACGTGACAGCCACACTCCTCATCAAGGAAATAAGTCTTTGCAATAAGAACTGGAGGCTTTGGTTTTTTTATCGTTTCTTCAGGGCCGAGATAAAATTCATTTTTATGTATAGATTGGTTTTGCGGGTCAAAGATTTCAACTGTAATCTTATGACCTACAGTATCCGTGTTCTTTATCTGATAAAACGGAGTGGGAGTGCCAACAATCAAAAAAGGCAATATCACATACAAGAATAAAAATGAAATTATCAGACCACCTGCAATCTTGTATGCCGTTTTCATGTTATTACCCACTTTTCAATCTATTCCAACCCATAAATTGAACTTTGTAGAAGAAATTGTCCATATACTATTTTATTCTATTTATTATACTAAAATAAATAATATAAAAAGAATCATTTTTTTGTAATTCTTTATGCTTTGTAATTATTCTATTTCAATATCATATACACTCAAAAGTGAGATTACTTCCGGAATAGAAAACTTTGTCTTTTTGAGGAAATTGTTGTTAGGGTCTATAGAATAGTTCTTTGCATTCCTGAAAGATGCATGACTCAGGTTTGCATTTCTGAAAAGACTGTTTGTGAGGTCGCAATCTTCAAAGTTTGCATTTTTAAGATTTGTGTTTACGAAATCACAATCATAAACCTGAGAGCCTTCAAACTCAGTGTTTTCCAGATCCATATCAGAAAACAAACAATACGAAAGATAGCAGTTCTCAAATCCTATACTGAATATAAAGTCATTGCATTTTGAAAAATCCAGACCTACGATTTTACAATTTGTAAATCGAACATCCTGAAGTCTGCTGTTATTCAAATCTACGTTAGATAGTTTGCAGTTATCAAAAACACAATCAATAAATTTAGTATTTTTGAATGATTCGTCTGCAAAATCAATATCCTTGAAAGTCTCTTCCTCAAATTCCTCGTTATGGTATTCCATGATTATTAGAGGTGATAATAAGCTATAAACAATCTTCTAATTGGAAATATGAAAATATTAAAACAATCAAAAAAGAGAATAAAATAATTCTCTTTTCCTTAATATTCAGGATTCTCAACTTTTCCCATGAAGAGTATGCATCCTGTCCGCTTATCCTCAATGAAGAACATGAAAGGATGATCAGCTTTGAATTCAAGCACCGTTGGAATTGCACCATCAGTTGCTTCAATTGCCGTTGAAGCTGCAGCTTCCGTACCCTCTTCCTGTACATCAATAAACGCCTGGTGGATTACATCATCTAGCCATAGATTATAATCCTCCGGAACTAACTGAACATTATACATACCTGAGAAATTAGCCAGGTTTCCATCAAATGCATCCACAACTCCCATGTTCCGCAATGTATCTGGCAATTCAGTTTTTACATCGATTTTGAATTTAGGTAAGTATGTATGCACAATGTACTGTGATTCCATGGACGATTTAAGTTCATTATAATCAGAAATAGTAAAAGTATCTTCAAATTCTTCTATGTTGTTTTCTTCAGGGAGAACGATGTACATACATAAATCATCACCTTTATAAGGCATTTCTAGGATTTTTGCATTTTCAGATTCACCATAACTGAAAAATTCCTGAGTATACATCATATCCACAGGATTTTCGTTTGAGGAGGAATTATAGAAAGCTCTTTTTGCCGTATTTGCCGTATCAAATTTATTCATCCATGCACCTTTAAAATAAACAGCATTTGTAATGATTATAGCTGTATCTTCGGTAATCAGTTCTTCTGGAATCAAATCTTTGATTTTATCGTTTGTTTTCGAAGCAACCCAATTATTGATTATTACTCTGGATTCTTCCGGTTCAGATCTGAAATCAAGATTTGTTACATTTCCACCATAGTATTCTTTTGAATTTGTTGAAAACTCTGAATTCAAAGGATACTCTTTGCGAACCCAGAGAGCATTTGCAGTACTTAAATCATAGTTATCAGTATCTGAATTGATTGTAGCCATCATATTTTTTGAAGCTTCCTCAAGAACAGGTTTACTCAATGGATAATTGAACACAGATGCAATTTGTTCCTGTGTCGTCCCTCCAGCACCACCATAACAGATCGCCATTGCAGTAAAAATGCTGTATGGGGAAAATACAAGATTCTCTTCTTTTACAATATTTGAATACATATCAAAGGCAAATGCATTGTTTGCAATTGCAATATCATATTCATCAGCCGAACTTGCATACATTGTTGAATCTTCATCTACAGCATTTGTTTCAGAAACCGGGTCATTATTTTCTATGCAGCCAATACATAGGAAAAGAAGACTAAATATCACTGCACATGTAATTTTTGCATTAATCATAAATTATGATAGATGTTGTTGCACATATAACTTACGAATGATAAAACCAGAGAAATTAGAATACCATCAATCCGACAATAAATGATACCAGATTACATGTAAATGACAAAATCAAAGCTCTTTGAACTGTCACTTTCAGAACAAAATAATAAATCACGGCTTCTACCAAAAAGACTGAGATTTCACCGATTAAAGCCAGATTCTGGTATGAATCTATGAATTGTGGCAACAGAAACCACAAATAAGGAATTGTTGAAAAGGAGGAAAAAATACCCGCAAACAAAAGAAGGGAATTGCTGAGATCATCAATTTTGAAATAAAATCTGATTAGCAGGAAAAGAACAGATGTCTCTATAATTATTGTCAGAAAAAGTGAAAACAGAAACAAGTACTCGTAGATCATATATATGAGACCGATAGTTGATCTTTATTAATTCAGCAATCATTTCCAAATAGTTTTCTGATGAAGCACAATATTGAATCTTTAAGAGTAACTCTGGTTTCTGACGGAACAACAACTTCAGTCTCATTCACTTCGTTTTCTTCCTGCAATCCAGAACTATTATCATCTGAATTGGTTTTTTGAATTTTTGTTTTTGATTCATTAATAACCAACCTCAATTCAGGTATTTCAGGCTTATCAAATGTTTCATTTTTATAAACAGTTGAACCATGGAAAGATACTCTTCTTTCTTCATAGAGTATAAGTGCTGTGTCATTAAACCCTGCTACAGAATAGTATCTTTCTTCTTTTGTAAGAGGATTGGTATCACTGGTGACATCAAAATTCATATTAAAATCAAAAGTATAAGGCAATATATTTGTGTCTGACTCAAAATCAATTTCATCTAATCCTATGCTGTCATAATATTCTTTCTCAATAGCATAAACCGTAAGTGTATTAGCTTTATAGCATTCTGTCAGGCAGTCACTGGAATTGATTAGATATGGATTTTCACAATGAACTAATGGTCCGGTTACGTAACCAACAAAAACAACATCTGGATAATCATTAAGATTAGTGATACTTACACATCTACTGTAACCTTTAGTTCCTGGAAACAGGACATCAGCATTCGAAGTTGGTATAAGATTTAATAATAAAATTATTGATATCATTAAACAGTTTTGAAGCTTCATATTCCCCTCACTTCCATCAATATAAGGTACCTGACATTTTATATATATTTTGATTAAATTTGATATTTTATATGGTGTTTATTTTATTTAAGCATAAAAACTACGTACTTTTATAAGAACGCCTAAATACCACTGTCTCGAAATAATACATATAGGGAAATGTGGAGTGAAATTATGAAAAGTAAATTAATTCTTGTACTTGTTTTTGTGTCCATTATTATAATTGGCGCACCTGTGACATCGGCTAAATCCAGTTATTTGTATTCTTTTAATCAGCGTTACGATACGACAGATACGGTGCTTGATACATGTGATGTGTGTCATTCCGGGCCTAATGGAGGTTCTCTTGACTCATATGGCAGGGCATATTCCCACACCAGAAATTATGGAGGAATTGAAGATCAGGATTCTGATGGTGACGGATTTACAGATCTTGAGGAAATTAATGCTTTAACGTTCCCTGGGGATTCCAATGATTATCCTCAGGTTGAACCTGTGATTGTGCAAAATTCAACTGAAGAAAGCACAGAACCTGTAGTTAATGAAACGACAACAATACCCATAGAGGAAAGTTCAATAAACGAAACTCAGAAAAACGCAACATCTGATATCAAAAATGAAAATACTACAAAAACTTCCCAAACCACTGAAGGTGACCGGCAATCTCCAGGATTTGAAGTCGTAATTTCAGTTTTCACAATAATAGCAGCATTCTATTTTAGAAAATAATACTTCGTCCTGGAAAATTATAAAACGAGTGCCTGAAATACTATATACAAAAATAATGGAGTTTATGTATGAAATATAAATTAGTTCTGGGATTGATTTTACTGACAATTCTTCTGGGTTCTTTTACGACATCTTCTTTAGCACGACCAAATTACATGGCATCATTTTTAGAGCAATATGATGTCCGTGATACACGACTTGCAACCTGCGATATGTGTCATATAAATCCTAATGGAGGAGGTGCTCGTGATAGTTATGGCCTGGCTTATGCAGAAAATGGAAAAGATTTCCTTGCCATTGAAGAGCTAGATTCAGACGATGACGGTTTTACAAACATTGAAGAAATTAATGCACTCACATTTCCAGGTGACTCGGATGATTATCCCGAGATAATAGAAGTTACTGAAACAGAGGGAGCTGAAGCTGCTAACTCATCAGCTGATGAGGAAAGTGAAACAGATACAACTGCAAATACTGAAACTGCAACAGAAACAAGCAGCGAATCCGATGTTGAAGATTCAGCAACGGAAGTGCAATCACCGGGATTTGGAATAATACTTGTTGTTTTTGGAATGATGGCTGCTATCTACATAAAAAGGTAAAAACATGGGTGAAGAAAAAAAACCTGTCATCAAAGTATCAAAAGATGGGCCTTTTATTGTAAAAGATCTTAAAACCATTAGAAATTCAAAGGGCGTGTTCATAGAAACAAGTCCATTCATGGCGCTTTGCAGATGTGGAGATACTGAGAATAAACCATTTTGTGATGGAGCACATCTGCATAATGATTTTTCCGGGAAGAAAGAAACAGGTAAATATCCTGATAAAATCGAGTCTTTTGAAGGAAAAGAAATAATAATCCATGACAACAGGGCAGTTTGCTCCCACATAGGACATTGCATCCTGAAATTACCAGGAGTTTTCATGAAGGGTGAAAAACCATGGATTGATCCTGATGCTTCTGATCCGGAAGAGATTGCCAGAGTCATAAGGACTTGTCCTTCAGGAGCTTTAAGCTACACATTTAAAGGTCTGTTGCATAAGGATTATCCGCATGATCCGGAAATATTTATGGTAAAAAATGGTCCCTATCATGCAATTGGTGGAATAGAACTTGAAGACAAAGAAGGAGCCAGGCCGGAAACTTTAGATCATTATGCACTTTGCAGGTGTGGTAAATCTAAAAACAAACCTTTTTGCGATGGAAAGCACATTGAAACTGAGTTTAAGGACAGGATAAATTAACTCCTGTCTTATTCCCGAATCCTCATTTTCTTTGAACTATTTTTTTCTTAGAACTGCTTTTAATTTGCAATACTAGAAATCAGAATATTGACTTGAATTTTGAGACCATATTATCAGAAATTATGTGAACCTCTATGGAAAGCACTATTCCTCCAATACTTGCTATCATCAGGCTTGAAGGTATAAGCTCATAATCAATTCCAATAAGCAGGAAAACTGCAGCAACTATAACAAGCAGGTTTAATACGATAGACAAAGGCCCGATAACAGGATGGTGAGAAAGACCCCTGTGCTTGAATAACTCCTTGTATGGCCACCAGAGTATCCTGAGGACGCCCCATCTTTTGTAGGGTTTACTGCTGATATCAAGATCAGGACTCAGAAATAAGGTGGCAAAAATATAGGCTATTGAAAAAGCGGCTATCGTATAGTTATCCAGATAGGTAACTACAGGATTTATTCCTTCCCTGAAAGCATAGTAGAATCCAATAAGTACTATGGTCAGAACTGCTGCATTTATAGCGTCATGTGTTTTTCCGTCCGGAATTTGTTTCATCCCCTGAGTTTACGCTCACAAAAGGTATTGACCGGATGATATATAATCTTCTTCCATTTATATTGAAATTCAGGAGGTTATATGTTGAGGTTTACAGACAAGGTAATAAAAGCATTAGTGGTTCTTGCCATAATTTCAATGGCAATTTCAGTTTCTGCCTGCATGGACAAAGATCTGAGCCGGGAAAATGATGCGGATAAAATAGTAACTAATGCAGAAAGCATATCCAATGTAACATGGGAATGGACAGGTACAATTGAAGAAGATGCAAAAACTCCCTTAGTTGTTCCTGACCCAAAGAGATACACTATCGAGTTCACGGAAGATGGTATATATTATATTCTTGCTGACTGCAACACAGGAAGCGGAACCTATGTACTCGAGAATGGTCAGATCACATTAAACCCCGGGCCAATGACACTTATGGCATGCGGGGGAGATTCTATTGATAACAAATATCTTGCATATCTTGGAAATGTAGATTCTGTTGTGCTTGAGGGAGAACAATTAAAACTCTACCTGAAAGACAGTGATGACAGAATGCTCTTTTCATTACAGTATTGAATATAGATTGAATTTATATTGAACATGGCTTGAACATTTGAAATCAGTGCATAAAATATAATGCTGTTAATGAACAATGTAGCATCAAATGGATGAAGAGAAATTTAATGAACTGAAAACATGGTTTCATAATTATGTCGGTTCATTTTACACAGACGATAGTTTCATTCAGCTGAATGTGATACTAAAAGAAGAGCACAGTATCAGGGTTTGTGAAAATGCATCCCTGATAGCTGCTTCTGAAAAACTTGACAATAATGACTATTTTCTTGCAAAAACAATAGCACTTCTCCACGATATTGGACGTTTTAAGCAGATAAGCAAATACAGGACTTTTAAAGATAGTGATTCTGAAAACCATGCTGTCTTAGGTGTTAAAGTTCTAAAAGCTGAAGGCATACTTTCAAACCTGCCAGCCACTGAGCAAAAAATAATCCTGCTTGCCGTTGTTAATCACAACAGGTTCCGGATAAAAGGCAATCTGGATGAACGGACTCTTCTTCATGCTAAACTCATAAGAGATGCAGACAAACTGGACATATTTAAAGTACTGCTGGAACACCATAATCAAAAGGATGAAATACCAAATCCTGCTCTGGAACTGGGGTTGCCTGACAAAGCGGAGTATTCCACTGTAATTGTGAAAGAGCTTCTGCAAAACAAGGTAGCAAGCGTCAGTCACGTAAAAACCTGCAACGATATGAACCTTACACGGCTAGCCTGGCTGTTTGATCTTAATTTCAGGGAAACATTTAGTCTTGTGAAGAAACATGGGTTTATTGACAAACTAATATCCACATTGCCACAAAATGCTGAAATAGAAGCCTTACGAACTCACCTGAATGAATATATGGATTAAATGCTAATAATCATAAATCAGGCAATCTAACTACTACTTATTCTACTACTGACTCCGTATTTTTATTATTTTGTCAATCAGGAAAACTTTATTTAATAATAAATAAATCATAATTGATAATTATATAGATATATGGAATACCGAGGACATGTCCGATTTAAACAGATATAAAAAAATAATTTCTGATCTTCCAATTGGTATTATTTGTTCTGATCTCAAAGGGAATATCACATATATAAACAGATTTCTGAGAGAAAAACAATGGTTTCCATATGAGAATCTAAAAGTGCAAAATAACATATTCTCATTATTGCCGGATTCCCTTGTTGAATCCGGACTTAAATCCATACTTGAAAAAATTCTCACTCACAATTCTGAAAACAATTCTGAAACTGACCAGATTATCAGGCATATCACAAATAACGGCAGTGATGTTACTCTCAGGATCAGAACAAAAACAGAGACAGATGACAATAAAAATGTCACAGGTTATGTTTTTCTTATTGAGGAGATTTTGACTGAAACTGAAATCAATAACCAGTTTCAACGGAAAATGGTTGAAGAGCTGATTGAAAAAACATATTTGAAATTTAAAGATATGTCTGTGGCAGAGATCGATGACAATATTCTGGAATCATTGCCACCCATCGGAAACATAACTGATTCAGACATAATATGCATCTTCCAGTTTGCACCCAGAGGACAATTATTTTGTGAGCATAGCTGGCATAGAAATTCAACTGACATAGTAAAAGAAGAAAAGCTTAAACAGTTTGTAATGGCAAATCCGGGTTGCTTTTCTATTTCAGACAAAAAACTGTTTTTCCTTACTCATAATGACTTGAAAAAATTAAACTGTGACTCAAAACAAGCATCTGATTTTTTCAATGAAGATAACAAACGTTCACTAATAATTGTGCCCATATACGGGCACAGAGCAAAGATAGGTTTCATCTGTCTGAGCTCTTCGTTTGAACCTGAGAATACTGAACCGGAACTTCTTCGTCTTTTTAACTATCTCGGGGAGATCTTTGTCAACGCTTTTGAACATCGCAATACCGATAAACTCCTGTTAAAAAGCGAAGAAAAGTATCACAGGATATTCAACGAAATACATGATATTTATTATGAAGCGGATCTTGGAGGAATTGTACTTACAATCAGTCCTTCTGTCCAGCATTATCTTGGATATACGGACAAAGAGTTACTGGGTCGTTCTATTCAAATTCTATACAAAAATCCTCATGACAGGAATAATTTTCTTCGTGAAATCGTAAAGAATGGTTTTGTATCCCATTATGAGATTACGCTTGCAAATAAGAATGGCAATACAGTTTATGTTTCAGTAAATGCACATCTTGTTTATGAAAATGGTATTCCTTCAATGGTAGCAGGAATGATAAGAGATGTTACTGAGCTTAAAAAAGCACACATGGAATTGAAAGAACAGAAAAAACTGCTTGCCAGTACATTTGAATCAATTCCTGATCTCCTTGCTGTAGTAGACAGGAATCATCAGATCGTCCTGAGTAATTGGAAAGGGCATGAATATTTCATAAATGAAGATATGAGTTCCGAAAGTATTTGTTACAAATCTTTCCTGAAAAAGGATAAACAATGTGATCCTTGTTTGCCATTTGATGTATTTGATTCAGGAGAAATACTTACATATCAGATTCATAATGAAATTGATAGTACGTTCCGTGAGATACGTGTGATACCTATTTTTGACAATAAAGGAAAAGTATCAAAAATACTTGAACACGTAAGGGATATTACTGAACAGAAAAAAGCTGAAATTCAGCTCATGGATGCAAAATTAATTGCAGAAACTGCCAGTAAGTCTAAAAGTGAGTTCATTGCAAACATGAGCCATGAACTACGTACACCTCTGAATTCAATAATAGGTTTTTCCGATTTTCTGCTTGAAGGTGCATTTGGAGAGCTTAACGATAAACAGGAAAAATACCTTTCAAATATATCCAATAGTGGCAAGCATCTTTTAATGATAATAAATGATATTCTGGATCTTTCAAAAATAGAAGCCGGTGAAATGGAACTCAGGCCTGAGTGCTTTAATTTTAATGAAGCTGTAGATGAAGTTACTACGATAATGGATTCCCAGGCACAGAGGAAAAATATCACGCTGACAAACAATGTAACCGGTGTCCTTTCTGTTAATGGTGACCGTGCAAAGATAAAACAGATTCTTTATAACCTGCTGAGCAACGCTGTCAAATTTACACCTGTTGGTGGCCTTGTTGATATCAATGCAAGTATAAACAATGAAGCAAAAGATAAAATACTGACAATAACCGTTTGCGATACGGGAATCGGCATTTCAGAGGAAAATAAGGATATATTGTTCCATCCTTTCAAGCAGATAGATTCATTCTACAGTAGGCAGCATGAAGGAACAGGCCTTGGACTTGCTCTTGTCAGTAAGTTTGTAGAAATGCACAATGGTAATATCGATGTAGACAGTAAACCCGGTAAAGGGAGTTGTTTTACAGTAAATATACCGGTAAAAAAGAATATACCTGAATAAAACTAATTCTATATCACATACTATTCCATACAGGAAAGTATACGTAACCGGTAAAATACAACTATTTTCTGAGGATAGACAGATGATTCACATCAAGGAAGATACCAGGCTTTTGGGTGTGATTCTGACTAAAATTACAATTATACTTATAATTATTTTAATTTTAAGTTCATCCGGATGTACAGATATTCAGGCACAGAAAGTATCAGAACAAAGTACAGAGCAAAATACCAGCTCATATAAGACTCCTGAAGTCCTTGGTTCCGAGCCTGATAATTACATCCAGACTGTCAAGAAAACAGGAGTACTGGAAATTGATAATGGATACTCACTGAAAGTCCTGGATATCAGCAAGCAAGACAAAGATGTACGTTTGTCTTTTAGAAAAGATGGGAATGAATATACTACCGGCACACTGTTTGAAAACAAAACGTACAGCATAAAGGACACAAACGGAGAAAATATCATTTACACTATCAGGATAGACAGAATATCTGACAGCAGTTTTTCTGTTAATATCAGTTACGAAATCTATCCTGCAATATTCCTTGAGACCGGAATATATGAAGGTGAAATTACACACACCGATGTAAAGATTAACAGCAACAGCATAACACGTTCATATCGCTGGAAATATGACAATACGGATTTCTCAGTTGAATATGAATATGATACTGATGCATATGATGCATATTCCCGTAGAAGCCGTAACAGGGATTTCAGTCATTTTGTAAATGACCCTTTTGACGATGAACTCATATCCATGATTACAGAACAAATGGCTGGGCTTGCACAAGCAAATGGCTACAGCAGAGATGAAATTCCATATATTGTAATGGCTTTTGTGCAATCTCTTCCTTATGTAAGTGACAGTGCTTCAGCAGGATACGATGAATATCCACGTTTTCCCTTTGAAACTCTTTACCATGGTGGAGGAGACTGTGAGGACTCATCCATTCTACTGGCAGCTCTGCTTTATGATATGGGATACGGGGTGGCACTGGTTGAATTCCCCGGACACATGGGCGTGGGAGTTAAAGGTGCAGAGGCTCTTGAAGGCAGCTACTTTGATTATTCAGGAGTACGCTACTATTATCTTGAAACGACAAATTCCGGATGGGAAGTAGGTGTGATACCTGAGGAATATGCCGACCTTGAAGCTTCAGTAAAACCGGTTCTTAACTCATACCCGCAACTTCTGGTCAAATTTACTGGCAATGCAAGGGGAAATAATTATGTCACTTATGCTGATCTTGAAATCGAAGTAACGAATATTGGTTCTGATGTTGCTCATGATCTAGTAATTTATACCAGCCTGGAAACTACGACTCAAAATATGGTATGGGATGATCTCCAGACAGAGACACATGAGGATCTGGATGTTGATGAGACTGTGACCTATACAATATCAAATCTTAAAGTTCCTGCCGGTGAAACCTACCGTGTTGGAATTTGGGCATGGGGCTCAAATTCTGAAAACGAATATGTTTACAGTGACTGGGCAACAGCCTGAGATTCCAAGCTAAAAAGAAAAGTAAAAAATGAAGAAAAGAAGGACTGTGCCCTCTTCTATCAGATAACGTATGCTTTCAAAGGTGGTAAGCCGTTAAAAGCAATGGAACTATAACTCTGTGTATAAGCTCCGGTGGTGAATATGTAAAGTCTTTCATTCTCGTGAAGACTTTCAGGGAAAACATATTTGTGATCTTCGTAGAGAATATCCATGCTGTCACATGTAGGACCTGCAAGAATTACTTCTTCTTCACATCCCTCACTTTCTGAGTATATAGGGTATTTTATGCATTCATCAAGTGTTTCAATTAATCCGCCAAACTTTCCTATGTCCAGATATACCCAATGGTACTGGTTCAGTTTTGCTTTCTTTGAAATCATTATGATTTCTGTTACAATAACACCTGCGTCAGCGACCAGGGATCTGCCAGGCTCTATTATAATCTCCGGATGTTCCTCACCAAAATCTTCCTGTATAAATCGAAGTATTTCATGTGCATAGGTTTCAAGTTCGTTAGCTGGGGACATATATTTTGCAGGAAAACCGCCACCCAGGTTTATCATTTTAAGCTTAATACCCTGAAGTGACACAGCTTCAAAGAGGTATTTACATTTTGAAAGAGCGTTGTCCCATTGTCCGATATCACGTTGCTGTGAACCTACGTGAAAAGAAAGACCATATGGTTCAAGTCCATTTTCATGTGCTTCAAGTATAAGCTCATAAATAACATCAGGGTGAGCTCCGAATTTTCTTGATAATGGCCAGTCTGCACCATCGCTTTCAGTAAGCAGACGGAAGAATACACGTGATCCGGGAGCATTTTTGATTATCTTATGAAGGTCACTCTGTGAATCTGTTGCAAACATCCTGATGCCTTTCTGATATGCATATGCAATATCTTTTTCCTTTTTTATTGTGTTACCATAACTGATCCTTTCCGGTGCAACACCAAGCCTGAGAAGCTGATCAATCTCATAAACAGTTGCAGCATCGAAGTTGGATCCTTTATCCCTTAGGACTGAAATAATCTCATCCATAGGATTTGCCTTTACTGCATAATGTATTTTAACATAAGGCATGTTCCTTACAAGTTCATCATACATTTTTTCAACTTTAGACAGGTCTACAACAAGAAATGGAGTCTCCTTATCTTCAGAAAACTCTTTAACCTTTTTAAAGTCGGCCTCTGATGTGAATTCACTCAGAGGAAATTCATATTGCACTTTTCTCATATCTACTCCTTTTAAGTTTCTAAATAAGTATTATTTAAGAATATTATAGCTAAATAACAGTTTAAAATCTGTATATTAAATAAATACTTGATAAATCATCCCTATTAGTAGTTTAAATATTTAAAACTAATTCTTCATTGTTTTTAATGCAAAAAAATCTAAAAAAACAAGAACATAGCAAGTTAGCTACATATTTAGTAAAAAAAACATCTAATGCATTTACGATATGAATGTAACATAATTAAACGCAGTGGAAATAAGGTTTCATACCTGATTAACAGGGATAGTAAAAAAGAACTCACTACCTTCCCCTATCGTACTTTCAACCCATATATTTCCGCCATGCATTTTCACAAATTTTTCAATTATAGCAAGACCAAGACCACTGCCCCGGTATTTGCGTGTTGAAGAACCATCAACCTGGTAAAATGGCTCGAATACCCTTTTAACGTCATCTTCCCCAATACCAATTCCGGAATCGGCTACTGATATCAGTATTGTATTTTCGTCCCGTAGGCCAATATTTATATTTACATATCCATTTTTGGGAGTAAATTTTAATGCATTGTCAATCAAATTATAAAGAATCTCTTTTACCTTGATCCTGTCAGCTACAACATCAAGTTTATCCGTATTTGATATTAATTCAAGTGAAACTCCTTTCCTTTCGGATAATATGAACATCATAGAATAAACATCCTGGACAACTCGTACAATATCAAATCTAGTAAGTTTAAGTTCCATTTCACCGAATTCAATTTGCGAAAGATCAAGAATATTATTAATCAAATTAAGAAGAAGGTTTCCACTCTGATAAATGGTCTTCAGATATTTTGTCTGTTTGTCATTCAGATCACCGGAAACACCTTCCAGAAGCAGGTCAGAAAACCCAATGATAGAACTAAGAGGGGTTTTAAGTTCATGACTGGTATTTGCCAGAAATTCAGTCTTACTGCGGTTGGCATTATCCGACATTAGTTTTGCTTTTAGTATCTCTTCTTCGGCTCTTTTTCTTTCGGTTATGTCACGGAAAAAGAAAAGGGCTCCGTTTTTACCTTCATAATTAAGAGGAACTGCCGAGACTTCTGCAACAAAAGAACTTCCATCCATACGCAGACATATCTCTTCCATTATAGGAGCTGCTTGCTTTTTAGAATCAAGGGTGCTTATTCTTTCCTTTACCTGTGAACGTGAATCTGGATGGAATTGCTCAACAACAAAATTTCCTATTAATTGTTCCGGAGAGTCAGCACCAAACAATTCCAGAGCTGCCGGATTCAGATATGCGAATTTGTTGTCTGTCTGGACAAAAATAGCTTCAGGAGCATGTTCTACAAGCAGACGGAAGCGGGCTTCACTTTCCTGCAAAGCTCTTTGTGCTTCCCGTTCTTCAGTCTGGTCACGGAAAACAAGAACTACACCGGATATATCACCAGAAGCATTTTTTATTGGGGAACCGCTGTCTGCAATGGGGATTTCATTTCCTTTTCTGGAAATAAGAAGAGTGTGATTTGCCAGCCCAACGATTTTTCCTTCCCTGAGAACCTTTCTGACAGGAATTTCAACTTCGCTTCTGCTATCCTCATTTATGATCGGAAATATATCTTCAAGCATTTTTCCTTTTGCTTCAGACTCAGACCAACCCGTCAATTCTTCAGCTATTGTATTCATCTGCTGAAGACAACCGTTGGTATCGGTTGTTATTACTCCGTCACCTATACTGTAAAGGGTGGTCCTGAAAATCTCTTCACTCTCTTTTACACGCTCTTCCATTAATTTTCGCTGTGTAATATCAGTAATGAAACCTTCAAGTGCAATTACATTGCCCTGTTCATCAGCTACACCTTTCCCCTGTTCCCACACCCACTTTAGTTTTCCGGAAGCAGTTTTGATCCTGTATTCATCCCTGAAGAATTCGCCATTTGCCAGTATTCTCTGCCACTTGTCCCAGAGATAATCCCTGTATTCAGGCTCTATGAGGTCATTAAACGATGTTTTTTGGTTGTTAATCAAATCTTCCGCCTTGTATCCTGTAAGCTCAAAACAGCCTTGGGAAATAAAACGCATTGTCCACTCTCTGTCAAGTTCACAACGATAAGCAATACCTGGTAAATTTGAAATGAGAACAGATTTACTTCTTTCACTTTCCCTTAGATCATTCTCCAATCTTACACGATCACTTATGTCCCTCACAAAACAGAAAAGGCCATGAGAATCACTGCTTGTATAAATGGCACTGATTTCAACACTAATTATTTTTCCGTCTTTTCTGCGATGATGGGTTTCAAACAGGTCCTTGCCGGATAGAATCGTTTTGTCAATATGGTACGTTATTTCTTTTTTATCCATATCTGCTTCAATGTCAGACACACTCATTTCCAGTAGTTCATAGTACGAATAACCAGACATTTCACAATATTTTCTGTTTACATCAAGTATGCTGCCTTCCCTGTCTAAATACATAAAGCCATCAACAGACATTTCGGTAATAGTACGATATCTTTGGGCGTACTTTTTATCTTCATCTGTTTTCCAGCGTTCATTGTCCTTTTTTGAAATACAGAATTGAATAGAAGTAGCTAATTGTTCATCAGATGCAGGCCATACAATACAGGATGAAAATGATAATGATCTGAGCTTCGTTATTAGCTGATTATTTACATTTGAAATTACAGGAAGAACAGGAATTGTAGATAATTCACTTATAAGTTCAAGTTGAACGAGTGTTTTTCCAAACTCTGTATTTATTCTTAAAATAAGAAGGTCATAGCCAGTTTCAAAAGAAGATATAAGATGCTCTTGCAGGCTGTTAGTGCTGATCTTTGCCTCGCAAACCACATGTCCCATAGACTGTAGTTTTTCTGATAGCTCTGCCGTATCAGAACCTTCTTCAAAAAGCACCAATATTTTACTCATCACACCATCTTTAGAATATTATTATTATTAAAAATGGGAAATAAATTATATAAATACTTGGTGGGTACAGCTTTCCATTTGATGATAAACAAAACTTATTTATTGATTTGTTCTTTTTCAAATGGAAATGATGCCAGCTCGAAAGTAGTGTTTACAAGAATCTGCTGACTTAATGGAGTTGTAAGTAAAACACCGGTTATGTAGATAACTAAATTGAAGGCAACAGGCCATCCCAGAAATAAACCTGCATAATACGGAAGTACTCCTACAAGAGCCACAAAACCTACTATCAGACTTATTATAACACTTGCTATAATGTTTGACTTTACAATTGCAGCACTTTCTGACAAAGCATCTGTTATGTCATATCCTTTGATTACATATAGTGGCAGCATATAAAGCATGAAAAATACCGGAATAAGGGCAATACAGAGAACTGCAAGATAGAGTATAGCCACTATTGCCAGAATTACTGATTCGGGTATGGAGGAACTGGAAGAACCCAGTGTAAACATAAGTCCAAATGAAAGTATTCCGACAAAAAATAGCAATATCATTGCAATTATTGAAATCAGAACAGCAATTATCATCACAAAAAGCATGTATTTCCAGCTACGGACAAAATTACCGTTCCTGAATCCATCCAGAATATCCATTCCTTTTACCACTTCATTTCTTGTGCCTTTTGCAAGCATCATGACAAAACCATAAAGCAACGGTGGAGCAGTTACAAATAATATTGAGCCAACGCTAAGAATCACCGTTGCGATTGCATAGGAAACAAAGTTTCTTAGAACCGTTTTTATTGAAGTGCCTAAAAGATTACCATATTCCATTTGATCACTTTTCTTTCATTTTTTTAACACAAGAACAATTAATTGATAAATGATATTCTATTAAAAGTTATGTCACTGTTTCATGCAGTAAACCCAAAATAAAATACAAAAATATTTGAAGTATAAATATCCTGAATTAATAAGAGGTTCTTGATTTTGAATTTGTTAATTGCAGCATCGGGTTTACTTTTAATTGTATTGTGCATTCTTCATGTTGTATTTGGCGAAAAAAACTACTTCAACACTAAAGAAAAAAGAAGTATTGCCGGATATGTTCCTTACCATCAGATCTCAGCTGTAATGTTTCTTGAAGGCGCAGGAATGATCTATTCCGCCTTTTATTTCAACATACAACTCTCAGTTTTCATCCTGGTTTTAATTCTGGCCAGCCTGACAGTTTTTGTGCTAATATGCATAAAAGAAAAAGAAGAAGAAACGATAAAAGCTTCCGTTCCTCAATTCATTCTTTTTGGAATTGTTCTCCTTCTTATTGTTCTTGGTATATATCAAGAACTTTCCATTACTCAATAATTACTCAATAATATAAGTGACCTGCACAGACATTGAAACAGTTGATTCGCCCGGACTTATCGGAGTTGACGCTTCCTCTGCCACAGGCATTTCCTGTGCTGTACTATAAATAGTAGAGATGCCACTATTATCATTTACAGATGATGTTTTTACACCTGTAATCTTTACATTCAGACTGCTTGCAAGCATATCTGCTTTTGAGCGCGAATCAGTTACAGCTTCTGAAATAAGCTCATCACGAAGTTCTTTCTGCATTGTGTCTGACACGGAGAATGACAGACTGCCTATCTGGTTAGCTCCGGCTGCAGCAGACCTGTCAATTATCTCATTGATCATGTCAAGTTTTTTAGTGGTTATATCCACACTATTTGAGGCCGAGTACCCGGTTATGGTTCTTCCTCCGGTATAATTGTATACCGGCGATACTGAAACATAAGATGTCTGCATTTCCCTATCCTCTAAACCCAGAGCCTTTAATTCATTTACTATTGAATTCATTATTACAGCATTTTCACTGCTTGAACCGTTTGCTGTTATTTCCTGGGTTACAACTCCGATACTTATTGATGCAGTGTCAGGCACTACTTTCTGTTCCGCATACCCACTCATGGAAATTGTATGTTCTGTGTTTTCCTGTGCTGTCCCCTGTGATCCTGCATACAATGTCGCTGCCATCAGCGCCAGGGCTATAGCCAGAACCAAAATTAAACTATATAGTTTATTGTTTTCCTGTGACAAATTATACACTCCCTTTTATTTCATATTAAAGATTCTTTGTTACCACTAATATAACCTCGTTCCAATAACTTCTTTTTAACTTCTATTGCAGGGATTCTGACACTTTCCTGATCTCATCCCTGCAAAAACTAAAATACATTGCATGCTCTTTTTTATTATATGAGTTCAATTCACAAAGATCTGGTTAAATCGCTCAACTCCAAACAGGAAGCATATGTAAATCTGGAACTGCCTGATCCGACAAATGGTGAATATCTTCTCGGAGTTTTCCACCTGACACCTGGTGGAAAGTTCAATATCCTGCAGGCAGCCGCTGAAGTTGCAGCCGAATCGTCAACCGGTACTAATTTTAAAGTTAATACCGAGACCTCATTTTCCCGGGTCATGAATGCTCTTGTTTATCAACTTGACTTAGAACGTGAACTCGTATGGATAGCATATCCATGGAGACTTTTTGACAGGGGAGGAAATGTACAGAACATCCTCACCTATATCGTAGGTAACATTCTCGGAATGAAGGAAGTTGCAGCCCTTAAACTTCTGGATGTATGGTTCCCTCCGTCAATGCTTGAACAGTATGACGGACCAAGCTATACCGTTGATGACATGAGAAAATACCTTGATGTCTATGACAGGCCTATTCTTGGAACCATAGTCAAACCAAAGATGGGACTCACATCTGCCGAGTATGCTGAAGTCTGTTACGATTTCTGGGTAGGTGGCGGTGATTTTGTCAAAAATGACGAACCACAGGCAAACCAGGATTTCTGTCCCTATGATAAGATGGTAAAACATGTGAAGGAAGCAATGGATAAAGCTGTTCGGGAAACCGGACATAAAAAGGTTCATTCATTCAATGTTTCAGCAGCTGATTTTGACACCATGATTGAAAGATGTGAAATGATAGTTAATGCAGGTTTTGAGCCCGGAAGTTATGCTTTCCTTATCGACGGGATTACAGCAGGCTGGATGGCTGTGCAGACACTCAGAAGAAGATATCCTGATGTTTTTATTCACTTCCACAGAGCAGCTCATGGTGCATTTACAAGACCTGAAAACCCACTTGGATTCTCAGTACTTGTTCTCTCCAAATTCGCAAGGCTCGCCGGTGCTTCAGGAATTCACACAGGTACAGCAGGTGTTGGTAAAATGAAAGGAACACCTGAGGAAGATGTAGTTGCAGCACACGAGATTCAGTACATGAGTGCTGAAGGACACTTCTTCAAACAGAGCTGGTCCAAGATACCTGACACAGACAAGGATGCTATCAATATCGTGAATGTGGATCTGGCACATCATGTTGTGCTTGAGGATGATAGCTGGAGAGGCATGAAGAAATGCTGTCCTATTGTCTCCGGAGGACTGAATCCTGTAAGACTGAAGCCTTTTATTGATGTCATGGAAAATGTTGATTTCATAACAACAATGGGATCCGGAGTACATGCCCATCCTGGAGGAACGCAGGACGGAGCTAAAGCCCTTGTACAGGCATGTGATGCATATCTCCAGAAAATTGATATTGAAGAATATGCTAAGACTAACAAAGAACTGGCACAAGCAATTGAATACTTCACTAATGCGTCAAAAGACGCTATGTGACTTTTTTTAACTACTAAGGCTGGCAGGAATGAGCTTCAAGGATATCAGAGATATTGTAGACTGGAACATCTACTGGCTGCTGTTTATGGTGGCTGAATTCTCATTGCTGGCAGCACTTCCTTATGGAATTACAATGTCAGGTGATGCATTGTATGACCTGGCCATGGCAGTGCCTACAATACTGGCAACACAGTTTGCCAGATCAACGGTGATATTTCTTATTGGTATTTTCACAGGCCTGTATCTTGGCAAAAAAGTTGGCCTGAAAACACCGGTACTTAGTTCTCTTTTTGAAGACAGGAGACTACCTTCTGATTTTAAAGACTCTTTCAGGTTCTCGATTCTCATGGGTCTGATTATATCATTTGTAATCATAATTCTGGATACTCTTGTTTTTACACGATATTCAGAATCGTTACTCATCTTCCTGACAACTCCGCCCCTATGGCAGCGATTTTTGTATTCATTTTACATAGGCATCACTGAAGAGATTGTATTAAGGTTTTTTTTGATGACATTCCTTGTGTGGATTACCTGGAAAATAAAGAAAAATTCAGAAGGAAAAGCTACAGAAATTGGTGCCTGGATTTCTATTTTATTAGTAACCTTGCTTTATAGCACCATTTATGTGTTTCTATCCAGAGAAACAATGGATCCGGCACTTGTTATGCGTATTGCAGTTTTTAATGGAATGTCAAGCATGGTATTCGGATGGATTTACTGGAAAAAAGGACTCGAGTACTCCATAATATCCAATACCACCGCCACTATGATGCTATTTGTAGTGTTTGGAACTCTGTTTCATTGATACTAACCTGTATGTGTTTTGAATTAAAATTGAATTTTAAGTTATTGAGAAAATCCAATACAAAGATTAGAAATCATTTAATAACAGATTTTAAAAACAAACAAGAGAAGAAGAGAAAGAAGCTGGGAATTCTTTATGACAATAACCCCGGCCCAAAGGCCTGAATCCCCTTTGCTCATACTCCATTATGAATGTGATTAACTAAAGTTTACTAAAGCCCGAACGTAACAAACCTGGTGTGTGGTTGTGGGAGTAATGTGGCAGGTTTGTTATCGTTCATGTGCTTTTGTACGTTTCGCTTTAGTTTATTTCAATCAAGGCCATATCGTACCACCGTATATGGTCATGCAGTCTTTCGCATTTCAGCTTGTGACTGCAATTCCTAGTATTATTTTCTACTATATAAATATATGTATACTTCATTATATAATGAGTATCATCATTATTATATTTAAGATTTAGACAGTTAGGTTAGTTGTTTTGTTAGTTATTTTATTACAGAGAATTATGCTTCAACCACTATAATCTTAAATGTCAGAGCCTTGCCTGCAAGTGGATGGTTAAGATCAAAGGTTACTTCATCTTCTGTCAGCTCAACAATTTTTGCAGGGATTGTCTGTCCATGAGGAGACTGTACCCAGAATGTTTTACCTACTTCCATTTCCATGTCAGACCTTACAAGATCCCTGGAAACTGTATCCTTAAGAGCATCATTGTATTCTCCATAAGCATCTTTAGCTTCTATCCTGAATTCTTTTTCCTCGCCAACTTCAAGACCTTTAACTGCTTCATCAAAGCCCTTTATCACATTACCTTCACCTACTGTGAATTCTAAAGGCTGACCGTGTGTCTCTGAAGCATCAAAAACAGAACCATCATCAAGCAAACCTACATATTCTATCTTTACTGTATCTCCATCTTTAATTGCCATATTTATCAACTCAATTAAAATTTATTTCATTCAATTATATTTAATTCTGTAAACTTTAATTCATCGGAGGTGGCGACATTACTTAGGTGTTTTGGTAAATTGATTTTGTTATCCGGATAAAATAACAGTAACTGCAATGTTATTTATAACAGGAATTCGCTAATCCTCACAAAACTCATGGAAGTAAGTATGGAACCAAAACAGGAAGTAAATATGGAATCAAATCTTGCAGCAAGAAAAGGTAACATTAATCCAACATGTAAAAATCCAGAAGAAAATCAGCCATCTAAGAAATCACCTTTAGCTGATAAAACGCAGAAACAGATAGTTCTGCTTATAGCCATACTCGCAGGTTTTATCACTCCATTTGATGGCTCGGCGGTGAACATCGCTTTACCAACCATGGGAGCAGAATTCAATATGGATGCTATTTCACTTTCCTGGGTAGCTACTGCATATCTACTTTCATCAGCAGTATTTCTGGTTCCTTTCGGGAAAATTGCTGACATATATGGGAGAAAAAAGGTTTTCCTTTATGGAATTATTATTTTCAGTCTGGCATCACTGGCAATGACCATGGTTCCCACAGAAGGGATGCTTATAGCTGTCCGTGTCATTCAGGGTCTTGGAAGTGCCATGATCTTTGGTACAGGAGCTGCCATTATAACTTCCGTATTCTCTCCAGGAGAAAGGGGTACTGCTCTTGGTATCTACATCACTGCCGTTTATGTGGGACTTTCCATGGGTCCGTTCCTTGGTGGAATTATGACACAACACCTTGGATGGAGAAGTATTTTCCTTGTTAATGTGCCAATCGGTGCCATTGCAGTTTTGCTTATACTCTGGAAACTCAAAGGTGAATGGGCTGAGTGTCGCGGAGAAAAATTTGACTTTACAGGCTCTGTAATCTATGGAGCTGCTGTTGTTGCAGTTATGTACGGTTTCTCCAGTCTCCCTGAAATAAAAGGTGCGGCTCTTATAGGTCTTGGACTCCTGGGTATCGGGCTCTTTGCTCTTTATGAAATGCGTATACCCACTCCAGTGCTTGATATCAGGCTTCTGACCAGAAATCGTGTTTTTGCACTATCGAATATGTCTGCACTCATAAATTACAGTGCAACCTATGCAGTTACATTTTTACTGAGTCTTGACCTGCAGTATACCAAGGGATTTACTCCCGGACATGCAGGTATGATTCTTATCGCACAGCCTATCATACAGGCAGCTATATCACCTGTGGCCGGCAAGCTTTCTGACCACATTGAGCCCCGGTTAATTGCATCAACAGGAATGGGACTTACAGCAACCGGACTTTTCTTATTGACTTTTGTTACGGAAGCAACAGCACTCTGGTATATCGTAGGAACACTTGTGCTGCTTGGTGCAGGTTTTGGTCTGTTCTCATCACCTAATACCAACGTTATCATGAGCTCAGTTGATAAAAGATTCTATGGGGTGGCATCAGGAATGAACGGCACCATGAGACTGCTTGGACAGATGCTCTCAATGGGTATAGCCATGATGATATTTTCAGTGGTTATCGGTCCTGTAGTGATAACTTCCAAGTATTATCCTCAGTTTGTTACCAGCATGCATTATGCATTTATCCTGTTCACAATCTTCTGTATAATAGGAATATTTGCGTCTCTTGCAAGAGGAAAGAACTCTTCAAATAATCATTGAGCTTTGCCACCAATTTCAGGTGGTTATCCTTTTGTACAAAACCGGAAGAGTCCCGGGAAGTGAACTAGCATCATCAATTATTGTGTACTGAGAATCGGAAAAAATGTTTTCAAGATACTTTCCCGGATCAGGATCTACTGTTATGCAAAAAAAGTCAATTCCTTTTGTCTTGCATTCCTGAATTGCAATCCTTGTGTCTTCTTCAGCAGTGTTTTCCTTATATGCAGATTCTCCCCGGGAAATGTCGAAAGGTTCTCCATCTGATAACAATATAATTATCTTAGTTTTTGCGTCCACCTTTTCAAGTTTCCTGACAGAATGCCGGATTGCAGGCCCAAGTCTTGTATTTGATACGGGTTCCAGCAGGCTTATCCTGCGTGCAACGGTATCTGATAATTCTTCACTGAAATCCTTTATGACAAAGTATTCAACATCACCCCTGTCCTTGCCGGAAAATGCGTAAATAGCGTAGTTGTCACCGATGCTTTCAAGAGCCTGTGTCATGATAATGAGAGAATCTTTTTCAACATCAAGTATGCTTTTTTCCTCATAGTTTAGCATTTTATGAGTGGAATAACTGACATCCACAAGGAAAAGAGTTGCAACATCCCTCTCATGCTTATCCCATCTCATATAGAGTCCATCATCAGGATTGATTCCGCATTTTTTCTGGATAAGCAAGTCGATAAAGGCATCGATATCTATCTCAGTTCCATCTGTCTGCTGTTTCATTCTGCGGAATGTCTCAGGCTTCATCCTGTTGAATATTTGTTTAATAAGGGCTATCTCATTCCTGTATTGTTCTGATGCCTCATAGTAGTAATCACCTGACATGCCAAAAGGCTCAACCTCATTAACCACAGACCAGTCTGCTTTATAATCACTGATGACAGCATCCCACTCATCGTATCTGTAACTGCCAAGAATGTTCCAGTTCTTTTTTTCGGCATAAGTTGGCTGGCTTTTAAGTATTTCTTCCTGTGAGGAGGCATTTTCTTTTGTCAGTCCAACTTTGCTTTCGGGAATAAATTGCTTGATAATATTCTCATGGGATGTGTTTGAAAGAGAATCTTTGCTGTTGTAAGCTCCAATGCTCACACCTCGGTAGTCAAGGTTTTTCAATACCCTGTACTCTTTCTGGCTTAATGGTCCTTCATGCTCGTCAAGCAATTTGTATATCTTAAAGCTTGTTTCAAGAGAATCAAGTACTGATGAATCATCTCTGAGGATGCTTTCCTCCAGAATTGGTTTTATCTTATCCAGAAGAAGCCTTGTTATTTTATTTAACTCATAAACAGGTTCCTTTCCGATGGATATCCACAAAAGTGATTCCATGAATTCTTCAAGTTTTCCTGAGGGAACAGGTCTTGCCAGGAGCATCTGCTGCCTTATTCTTTCAAGGTCTATCCTGACTCCTTTGTAGCTTTCCATTATCCTGTACTCAACCCGGGCATCTTCCAGAATTCCAAGTATTGTGCCTGCCAGAGCCTGGTTTGGAAAGAGGGCTATGACATCAGCTATACTAATGTTGCCTTCAGCCTGCATTCCTAAACTCGGGAGCCTCTTTTTCATGGTTGAGTATCGTCTTCTGATATCTTCCATTAGTTCTGCTGCTCCGTCACGTTCAAGTTCATTGGAACTGAAACGTATATGGCCAACTTCGTGCATGATGCTTAGCTTATAAATTTTGTAATTATCCTCAAAATCATCATATTTCTTAATCCTTGGTGCAAGATAGATGGTATTGCCTGCAATCACAGGGTTTATAGAATCCGGTTTTACTTCTGCTCCCAGATTTCTGCGGGATTTTATGTTGAAACTAACACCTGACAATCCAAGAGCATAATACCGGAGTATGTTGGTGATTTCACTGAGTGCCACAGAACCTCTGAGATTCTCTACGAATTCTCTTGATTCTTCTGATTTCAGGTAGAAATAATCCTTGGCCTGTGCCGGATTGGTTTCAAAAACTGTAATGCCTTTTAAAGCCCACTCTTCCAGTTCACTGACGTTTAAATCACTCAAGAGAGATGCTGAGTATGAAAAATAAGCGATTGCCAGGGCTTTGTCCTGATCAAATAACTTTAAGCCGATTCCTGCCCATTTCCTGATGCCTTCCAGATCGGTGTTTTCTGCTGCTGTAGGTATATTTTCAAGGAAAAGTCCTGTTATCATCCAGTCTTTATCAAGCAGCATCCCGATAGTTCTAAGAAATTCAGCATGGTGAGGAAAACTGCCTTTTTTCAAAACACTTAGCAAATTCTCATGATAATTTCTTCCGGGAAATCGGGATTCTATTAGCAGGAGCAACTGTTCTTTAGTGATGACTTCATGCCCAGTGTTTTCATTTGACAAGATATAGCCCCTCTCAATGGATTCTCAGTTGTGATGTTGTTTATATATACAAGTTGTTCCTGCTTCTTTATATCTACTATTGTAGGATTAGAGATTGGGTTTTGGTGAAAATATATATAATTTAAGTGCCAAGAGGACGACTGATGGCAGAAAACGCTTACGACCACAGAACAAAGGTGTACACCTTACAGAATGAGACCATCGAAGTACTGTACAATGCCCAGAAAGAAACAAAATCGAATGTCAGGGAGATTAATTCCCATCTTGGTAATCTCATTCCTCCTACAAGTCGTCAGTCCCTGTACCTGTTTCCTTTTACTGATTCTGTGAATCTCAGTATTCCTATTCAAGCCATCAAGGAAATCTTCCTGAATCAGATAATCCAGATTGAAAGTAACAATTGTCTTAAGATTTCCATCGATTATGAGGAAGTTCTGGATTTCATCGAAAATATGGAATCATATGATGCTTTTAAGATAGCCGACCATATCAAAAATGAGTATTTCTACAATGATGAACACATTTTAAAGAGAATTAAAAGTGATTGCAGACGTCTGATACCCATCGATATTACTTCTCCAACTGATGATGCGGAAAAAAGAAACGGAACTGTCATAAAATTGAAAGCATTAAAAAACCCGTATCAATCGCTTGATTGCCTTGAAAGTCTTGGAAAACTCGTTGACATAACCTTAAACAACACTCCCCCCTCAGCAGCAAAAGTTATAGAAATACAGCCCGGAGGAGCTCACATCGATGAAACGATGAAACTTTACTATTTTAAAAACGGAAATGTCCGTCTCGTATTCAATAACCCGGAGTGCACTGAAAAGATGATTGATGCGCTTGAATTGGGATGTTAGTTTTATGGAATTGAGCTGTGATTCTCCAAGTGGGCGCTGAGCAAAGTATTTTCGTAGGGATGAGCTTTTAAGCCACAGTTCACAAAACAAGGTCTTGCTTTTAGTAAAGGTTTGGTTAGCAGAGTGAAAGTAATCTATTGTTAGCTTATAAGTGACGATACTCCAAGGAGGTACATAGCAAGTACAATTAATGCTGTTAAGAAAGTCCACAGAATGGCTAAAGCTTTGTTTTCGATTTTTTCATCAATATGAATGGAATTCCATAATATGAAGGTTATTAAGATGTAGCCTACTATTGTGCTCCATTTAGAAGATGATATTCCTTTGTATTCAAAGAAAAACACAAATAAATATGAAAAAGATGATGCTGTAAGTCCTTCTAAAAATATATTAAATTCATTAACGATTAGTGAACGTTTTGTATGGGATGACATGACTAAAGTGCTTAAAATAAATACAAAAAAGACTGTAAAATATGACTCTGGAATCACGTTATCAGGATTTACATTGTTGAACCCGGCAAAGATTAAGCCTATCAAAATTAAAAGTGTTTGTAAGAGTCTCTCTCTTTTTTCTATGAAGTACTTAATATCTTCATCATCTTTCTTTTTTGACTCTAAAACAGCTTGTTTTACCATTGATATTTAATAGTTTTTTAAGAGTTTAAGTATTTCGACATCAATATTAATTGGCGCAAACTTATTTTCCACGTATTTTACGAATATAGTTACGAATATAAGCATCCCAAAAAAACTGACGTTCAATATTCCGAAAAGTACCGCCCACAATTAAGTAAACTATGCAGACTGCCCGTATTATTTCCCAATTTTTATATGATGATATTACGATCACAATTACCGTAATAAGTAAAGAAATAGACAAATAATCGTTTATATGATTACCGAGAGACCTTATTTTTGTTGAATTTTTGTAAAGAAAAAACATGAATATGTATGTGCCAATAATAAAAACTAATGATAAAATACTTAGTATGTTCATACAAATACATCCAAAGTTCTATCTGATTAGTATGTATACTAAATATATGTAATTGTTTAATTGGACTCTTGTTAATAGTTTTAATTGGTGTAAACTCAAAAAATCTATAATAAAAATAGCCCACCCATACAAACAATCAACACTCTAAGCCTTCGTAACCTCCCAGAAAACAACGCTTATTAAATACGCAAGAGTGACTAATCCTAAATTATCCCAATTTCCAGTGTAATACAGAATGAGGACAATTATCGCATATGTTACTGCTTCTGATAGTAATTTTTTTAACTTCATAACCACACCCAAATTTAATTTAGTAGTTTTAGTAAACTTTTAACCATATGTGTTTTTCTATTTAGTCTTGAATTTCAAAATTTAGTATGTGTAGAAATTTTCAGGGGTGTACTAGATATAAGAGAGGAATCAAAAGTGATAGCGGGGTGTTTCAATTACAGACAAGAGAATTATTTTCTTCCTGATCGTTGCGTTCTTTTTAGGTATCGGACCTTTGGTAGGCATATATACTGACTATCTGTGGTTCGATATGATAGGATATACTTCTGTTTTCACAACGATATTGCAATGGAAACTGATAGCAATAATACCGGGATTCCTGCTTGCGTTCGTCTTCCTTTATGCAAATGCCAGATATGCAGGAAACTCTAGCAGAAAAATACTGGAAGACAAGGACATTAAGTACAATAACATGGATAGCTCCGGGATACTAATAGTCATTACAGCTTTCTCATTGCTATTCGGTCTCACATTCAGCAGCAGCTGGAGAATAATTCTTCTATATCTGAATAGTTCAACTTTCGGAATAGACGATCCTATCCTCATGAACGATATTGGGTTCTATGTATTTCAGTTACCATTCATTCAGATGATTCACGGGACATTACTAACGCTTGCTATCAGTTCCATCATACTGGTCCTTGGTCTGTACTTTTTCAGACTACAACCGTACTTCAAGTCAGAGGGAATAGAGATAGATGACGCAGAAGAATCATATTTCCTTTATCAGACAGGCGGACTGAAAGATACAATACCTGCAAGAGTTCTTGTCCATCTTTCATTGCTTCTTTCAGTCCTTTTCGCACTGATAGCATTTGGATACTTCCTTAACAGATATGACATATTATTCTCACAGCAGGGTGTTGTTGCAGGTGCAGGCTACACGGATGTACATGTAAGGCTTCCCATATTCAATATACTTACCTTATTGTCCATGCTGACTGCCATCTCCCTGGTAGCGAATATCAAACTGAAGAAAGTGAATATACCGCTTGCAAGCGTAGTACTGTTAATCCTCTTTATCGTTACAAGTTCATTTGTACCAGGTATATACCAGCAGTTCAAAGTAGAACCTACGGAAATTCAGCTTGAAGAACAATATCTGGAGTACAACATCAATTATACAAGAATGGCCTTCGGTCTGTCGGACATAGAAGAGAAACCATTTGAAGCGAATTCCGACCTTACCGCTGAAGAACTCCAGAATAATACGAATATAACCGAAAATATTCGCATATGGGACCGTAGAGCCTTAGAACAGACCTACAAACAGCTTCAGCAGATAAGGACATATTATACTTTCAATGATGTGGATACTGACCGGTATAGTATGGATGGTGGTTATCAGCAATACATGATCTCTGCAAGGGAACTTGACACCATGCAACTGGCACCTGAAGCTAAGACATGGGTCAATGAACGTCTGGTCTACACACATGGTTTCGGTGTTGTTATGAACCCCGTAAGCACAAAGACAGAGGACGGAAGACCGGAATTCGTGCTTCAGGATATTCCACCAACAGGAGAGTTTTCAGTTGATAACCCACGTATATATTATGGAGAAATAACAACCGGTTATAAGATATCAGATACAGGAAAAGATGAATTCGATTATCCGAGAGAAGGGCAGAACGTATTCGTACAATACGAAGGCCAGAGTGGTATACTTCTGGATTCATTCGTTAAAAAAGTGATATTTGCTTTCGTTTTCAGTGAATACAATTTCATTCTGAGTGAATACATAGATGACAGTTCAAGATTGATGTATCACAGGCAGATAGTGGACAGAGCACAAACAATCGCTCCGTTCCTTGAATACGACAGCGATCCATATCCGGTCATCTATGAAGGAAAGATCTACTGGATAATCGATGCATATACCACTGCTGACAAATATCCCTATTCAGAGAGCTACTATGGTGACAAGTTCTATAACATCAACTATATCCGCAATTCTGTGAAGGTTGTTGTAGATGCCTATGAAGGAACTGTAGATTTTTATGTTATGGAAAATGAACCGGTGATCACTACCTACTCAAAGATATTCCCTGACCTTTTCAAACCTTTCAGCGATATGCCGGAGGGTTTGCAGGAACACATACGCTATCCAAAGGATTTCTTCAAGGTGCAGATGGGCCTCTACGAGAATTACCACATGAAGGATGCGGAGACATTCTACAATAAAGAGGATGCATGGGAAATACCAAGGGAAGTATACCGTGGAACCAGCATAGACATGGAACCTTATTATATGATCACAAAGCTTCCAAACGATGGCGGACTTGAATATGTCCTTTTACAGCCGTTTACACCAAGAAACAGGGAAAATATGATTGCCTGGATAGCAGCCAGATGTGACAATCCGAATTATGGAGAACTCAAGCATTATGAGCTTCCAAAAGGAGAACTCATCTACGGCCCTACACAGATCGAATCCAGAATTGATCAGGACCCTGACATCTCAGAACAGCTGACACTTTGGGGACAGACAGGTTCCAGGGTCATCAGAGGTAATCTGCTGGTTGTGCCGATAGGCAACTCCATATTGTACACTGAGCCAATATTCATCAGTGCCGAAGAGTCAGAAATACCTGAACTTAGAAGGGTTGTAGCTTCCTCAGGACAGAGAGTTGTTATGGGAGAAGACCTGCAGGAATCACTGCAAATGCTTGTTGAAGGCAGGATAAGCACTGAAGAAAATACTGAACAGGAAACGGAGGTTCCGACAACTGCAAAGGAACTTGCAAAACAGGCTCTTGATCATTATAACAAGGCACAGGAATATCTTGCAGATGGTGACTGGGCAGGCTATGGCGAGGAAATCGATAAGATGGAAGAGATTCTCAATCAGCTGAATCAGGTACTTGAGAAGGCGGATATCACTATATCCGGATGAATAAAAACTTCCTTCTTTAAGCAGGAAGAATGACTGGTTAGCTGGTCATCTCCTCACACTTTTTTTATAGTTGAACCAAAAAACCAGGAGTATGTAACTTTTTGTAATTGCAAAATAAAAATTTTTGTGAAAATAAGTTAATGAAATCAATATAACTATTAAAAAAAGTTGAAGTTATTTGGTAGCCCGGCACGGATTCGAACCGAGGTTGCGGGATCCAGAGTCCTGCATGATTGACCACTACACTACCGGGCTACGGTGAATGCATCTCCTTAATTGTAAAGCTTGTATATTAAGGTATCGGACGGATGGTTATTCCAGACCTTCCGGATTTTCATTTAGAACAGCAGTCCACCACCATCTGGCCATGTCAACAAGATCCTTGCTGAATTGACCTGATAAGCGATATTCATGGTCTTTATGAGTAATGAGGCCAGCGCCTAACAGTTTATTGCGCATGGCATAGAATGAAGCGCGTCCAATATCGAGTTCCTGAAGAAGAGCTTCCCACTCACTAGTCTTGATAGGATTACCTGCTTTTTGACGGTCCTCAACCAGCATGAGAAACTTCTGACCACGAATAGCAGTTGCCTCTTCCTGAAAGAGTCGTCTCATCAGGTTATAATAAGGGTCTCTGGAGTGAGTTATACGGGAATTGGAATCCGAACGTATAACAATCGTGGTAGACGTACGCGGTGCGTTTTTTACTATAGACATTCTAATCAGGTTTGATAATCACAATTCACTAATTAACAGCCTGAAGATGATGGCCTGGCTTCAAGAGCTGTTCGAATCATGTCCTCATATTCTTCCTTTAAAGAATAAACTATTGGAGTCTTGTAAGACTCTTTATGAGATCTGAGTACGCCTAGCTTGGAATAAATGTAGCCTACCATGGATGCCACTGCACTGCGTGAAATATCGTACTTTTCAGTGATATTTGCATGCAGCTCATCTACTGTTGTCTCTTTTACACTTAAGAAAATTGATAGTATATGACTGCGTAGTCCATTTACATCCAATTCGATGAACTTCTGCAATCTTCGTTTTATTTTTGCGCGAATTGAGTCCATTACTTCACCTCATATATAGCACAAACTTTTATATGTGTTTCAATCTATATATATGTTTTTAAATTTTTATCGTATGAAGCCAATATTAAGTAATCAAAAGTAAAAGGACTAATACGATAAATGCATTATTCAAAATCTCAATTTTTCCGGTGACCATATGAATATAAAATACGATTTGGAAAACAACGTAATGCAGATCGATGATATAGACTTATATCCCGAAAATCTTGACACTAACTTTATAGGAATATGCAATTCCTGCAATTCAGATGTCATCAGTCTCAGTTATCATGACCATGATAATGGAATGGTAGTTGCGGGTAAATGTACTGAATGCGATTTGCTTTATGCGATTTTTTACGATAATCTGTGGAACTGGCAGGGAGAAGAACCAATTGTACAGTTCTTTGATATCGATAACAGTAACAGTATCAAATTCCTTGACAGTATCGATAGAAAAAAACTTGAAACCATTTTTACTCCTGCAGAAACAACAGCAATGTATGCAAAAGCAAGAGGAGAAAAATATGTCAGACAGTATCTGTATCGTGCCAGGAAAAAATATAATGATTTCTATGAGTTATTTGGAATACAGATCAACATATAAAAGTTTGTTATATGCCCATTATTGTAAAAGAGTATATTATCAAAAAAAACATAACACTTACTAATAAAAATTAACATTTAATATTATTTATTTTATAAGTACATAATAAAATAAAGCTATTTTTATATAACTACATGTCTTTCTAATTTGCTAGAGGTTTTAAATAGAAAACATACAGAAAAAACTACATGATTTTTTTTTAGATAAATTTACTATTTTTATTAATTGTCATACACATTATAATTAATTTATATCTGTAAACAGACACTTAAATCTCAAGTTATATCAATCAGAGTAACAAAATAGACAATAATTATAAATATCAACATTTGCATATGTGCAAATAGTGAGGGAATAAATATAATCCATTTTCCTGGTAGAGCTATGTAACACCCACTAACCATCTATATTGTACCACCATTGTTTGTTCCCTCATATCCACCAAACATTTAATTTTGATATGCAGCACCAGTTCGTATATTAAGATCCATAGTTTTCTTATTGAATAGAACTAATTAAAAATGTATAAGAATTATACTAATAAACAAAAATAGCTCAATAAAATTATAAATAGTATTGCATTGAAAGTAACTGTTGCATAGTGTAGGAGTGAATAGTCCTCCTTAGGCCTGTAAGGATAACCACTAACTGCCTAACCTAACCCTAACATGTTCTTATCAGGCCTTTATTTATTATATTACAAATTTTACTGTGCCTGCACCACTATATTCTAATTGTAAACAGGGACAAATCTGGTTCAACTATTAAATCAATAACCTTAATTTTACAATTAAACTAACTTAGTCCGATTGAACTTATATATAGAATTAGCTTGAAACATAAAAAGAGAGTTGGAGTCTTCTGCTGATCCTCCTTGTTCTGATAAGAAAAACTCATTACGCACCACCGCCAATCATATATTCTTATCAGAGCATTTATTTTTTAAACATACTTCTCTTTCTTTTTCGATGAAAATACAATATATTATGTATATTCAACAAATAAGTTGAGATAATTATATATAATATAAAATACAGAGTAACAGTTGCACATAAATACCAGATGATTATAAAAATGTTCAGAAACTGTGCCTCCTGTTGCCTGATAAGCATCAAGTACCAAACAATAACCCTAACACACCCCTTATCAGGCACCTTTCTTTTTACAGAAACAGGTATTTATGACAATCCGGATAATGTTTGTTGCCTGATAAGCCTGAATCCAACTAACCTGTCAAACCACATCCTTTATCAGGCAACTTATTTCAATTGATTTGAATTTAACATTATGTAATATAATTAACTAAAATTAGTTGAATAAACTTATAAATAGGAGTATTCACACTGTGAACATGCTCAGGAAGGTAAAACAGAGATTGTCTGATAAGCAAACCACATCCTGGCAAAATCAACCAACCAACCCTAACATGCCACTTATCAGACAATCATATCTTAATTATCACTATTAGAATTTTAGTTTCAGAACTTTCTTTCCTACTACAATAAATATACTACTGACATAAACCTTTTTAGTAGATAGGCCGTATATCGCACCAACTGAAACATAATCATTTTTAAATGATCATATGTTAGGTCCTGTCTACTTTCTCATTAACAGATAACTAATTTTTAAGGAAATCTAACCTATCATATTTGCTAGATTGTACAAATAATCCCCTTATCAATAATTCTAAACATAGATTCCTGCTGCCATAAATATTTTGAAAATATAATTTCTATTAACCATTAGGCATTAGTGGTTACCTTATGGGGCATTACCCAGTTACCCAAACTTTTCTGCCCCGTAAGGTTTTCTTCAATTCTTGATGCCTTCAAAAGCCAAATAATAATTTTGTTCTGAAACATTGCTTCTTAGAATTTAATAAGAAATAGAACATACAGCAGGAAGTCACATTGCTCAGCAGTGACATTTAACAGATTGGTGGGGGTTTACCAATTGCCTTATGAAGACATGACAGTAACCCAATAATTGTTTCATAAGGCTATCATTTTACTATGATGCCTTGTTTATTTTCCTATTAGCTTGTGACCCTCAATTTATTGTCAAAAGCAGGGGCTTTATTGTCAGAAGATTCCAGACATTGTTACTGAACCGTTAAATCAGATACATACATTTAATTAAGTAACTCAGTTTCTTTTAGTTTTATCTCTGTGAAGCGATATAAATGAAACTAACGCTTCCTTTTAAACTTTGATGCCAGCCGGAAGCGACGAGGTGGTGTCATTTGGGCCTCAAAAACACCACCATTGGAATCTTGATTTGTGGTAAATGCCGTGCAACATAAATCAATTTGGTAACGTACGGGCAGTATTTACATAAATTAAGTGGGGAGTATAATTTAGCCCGGTTTACTGATGAGGATATAACTCGTACCACCAATATAATATCCTTATCAGCTCTTTTCTTTATCTTAATATTAGTTAATTTCCTTTTGACATTTGCATCCAGAAAGATGCCGGTGGATAAATAACAAAAAATGCTCTGAAACTAAGATTCCTACAAGATTAAATAGAAGAGAAATAATTTTTTATTAACCACAAATGTCTATGCAAAATATGTAAGGGTTAGTGGTATCTTATGGGGCAAAACAGTACCCAATTGTTGTAATTCCTCATCCTGCCCCATAAGACTAACATGTTATTGAAAACTGCTATTTATTATATTTAAATTTGCAGCTTTCACTGAATTTAAAGCCATATTTTCAATGTCGGTCATAAGTTCCCTCCTCTCACATGATCAAAAATGGATTAAATAAAAGACTGTTAGATAGTTTTAATCATTAAAAATATAGCTTTTTTATCAATATCTGCAACCATCTGCAATATACCTATCAACATAATAGTCCGTAGTTTAATGATACTTGATATTATTATATTTAAGAAGTATACGTTTGGTTGATCTTTTAGAGAGGGAATTTGGACTAATAGAGTCCTGCATGAGAGTAAACCTAAATCCTATTAGTCCAATGCAGTTCATGCATAATTAATTTTTATAGCCATTTTCATCATTCAAATTTTCTTATTTTAGGATTTCTATACGATTAGCTGAAAGCCCAAAGAAGGATTCAGATAATTATAACACCGCTATTGTTGCCAATAATCCAAAAATATGGCTATAAGATACTGTCTACATGTAAATGTAAAAATTACGGATGACATCCTAGATTCAAAAGCAATACATTATTTATTAAAATAAAAACGAGGGTCCGACTTTATCTAGTCAAACTTAAATATTAACACAACAATTTGTGTATTCGTATATACCAAACATACAAATTAAAGAAGTGAGAAGAATATGCTACTTGGCGGCAGCATAGCCTTTTTTGAAGCACTAGGTTTTGTTTGTATGTTGTCCCCCGAACACTGATTTATATCAGTGTTCATCATCCTACTCTCATCCGAATTTTTAATTTGATAACTGGTATTTTAACTTACAATATTTACATATCAATGAATCAGTGTGGTATAAGTTAGGAACTTTAGAAAGTAAGGTAAAATCCTGCGAAAACTTCAAAGTTTCTCCAAAAAACTAAGATGTAACTATATTTTGTTACATCTATTCTATTCTTTAGTGAATATTGCAATGTAACAATATTCTGTTACACATATAATTTAGGATTGTGACAAATTTTTTAATACATTGACATAGATATATAAAATTACACTTAATTAATTGTTGATTTCGTACCCACACGAACAAAAACGCGATTTTTGGCCAATTTTGGGGATTTAGTGAACAAAATCCCAGAATTATAATTATTTGAGTGGCAAGATATTACTTTCAGTTATAATCTGGCAAAGTTACTAACTAAATTATAGAAGTTGAGAGAAATTAGTGTTTACTTCAGATTAAAATTAATAGAGTCCGATTATCTTCATCATAATTTTAACTAAGTTAGATTACAGTTAAGTATTATTTACTATGTTTGAACTCTGCAAAACCAAATTTATTATGCTATTTTTATTTAATATTTTTTGATACGTTTACTCTAGAGTCACAGCACCTAAAATACCAATCTAAAATTTGCGCGGATTTTCTGAACAAGTCCTAAAAATGAGCTTTACTTTCTAGTAAAAGTTTCAAAGTCTAAGCTGTGATTCAGGTGATCCTAACAAAATAAATCCATATTCCTATAGTATATAGGATTGAAAATGGCATTTTCTGAAAATGGCCAAAAAGGGTATGTTTTTCTGAAACTGGCCATTCCATAGTATGTATGAATACAGGGGTTCCAAACTCCAACCCCTCCATTATCTACACAAAAGTATCTGGAAAAATACTAGCCATTTTAATTCAATCCATATTCTTATAGTGTTTGTAATTTCTGGACGTTGTAGAAATATTATATAGAAAACAAGAAAAACGTTACCAATACAGCCATTCATGCAATTACCACTATAGCAAGCATAACGATAAAATGGATTTGCATTCAAAATGCATTCAAAATTAATAGAAACTCAATATAATAGATAAATAGAACAAAATATGCAAAACCAGAAACTAATTGATATTATTTATAACGTATATGTTTTTTAAAATAATCAAACATACATCACATTTTTTCTTTCATTTTGTACAAAATAAATTAGTATGTAGTATTTAATTAAGAATATATTTATAATATACTTTTTGTAACTTATAGTCTACACTAAACAAGCTACAAGATAATAAATAAAAATATTGCAATAAATATAGAACTTAACAATTATTTATTAGTTACTAGAAAAATAAAAATTGTTTTACAAATTTTATTTTAACAGATAGTGTAAAGTATATAATTTGGTACATACTTTTAAATTAGTTGTAATTGTTGTCATTTTATTTTATTATTTAAACATGTATACTTTAGTATATAGATTGATATCTAATGTAACATCATACAAAGTACTGTAAATCCAATTACAAATACATCCCATATAAAGAAAACCAAAATAATCTTTTTCAAAACTTAAAACTAAATAACATGCCAATGATCAGTAAATCCGTGAAAGAAGCCTATGACAAAACAACGTTTTTTTATTTACTCAACTGTGTTTCTCATAATGGGTTTATCGAATTCCGTTATCCCTGTATTACCTGAGATTGCTACTGCTTCATCGGTGGAATCAGGCACCATTAAATACACTTTACTTTTTTCCGGCTATTTTATCGGAGCATTGTTAACCCTGATACCTTTTGGATTTTTAGCAGACAGGTATGAACATCTGAAGATAATCATTTTTGCTATTTCCCTTACAGCAATTTCCGGCACAATCCTTACTGTAACCAACAACATCCATATAATGATACTAGCAAGAATACTTGAAGGCAGCGCATGTGGTGCATTTTTCCCAGCAGCATATGCAATGCTTGCCGAATATCAGAAAAAAAATCAATATCTGGGAGAATTCAATTTTCTCCTTAATGCCGGACTTGCAGCTGGTGCCGTAGCTGCAGGATTTCTGGCAGAGGAATTCATTAAAGGAGCAATTATACTTTTCACCCTGCTTTCGTTAATAGTGTTTATTTTTGGCATTATTAAAACAAGTTCACTCCAAAACAAGAACAAGAATAATAACAATGATAAAAATAATTTAATCCTGAAAACAAAAGAAAAAACACATTCAAACACCACATTTTTGATTGAAATTAAAAAGATTCTCAATATAGCATTCAATCCATTATTTATCAGAACATGGATAATTGCATTTTTTATTTTTGGAATCACCGGAGTAATGCTTGCCTATTACCCACAATACAGTAGCGGAATGCTCAGCAAACCGGAACTTGGCATAGTGATAGCTACAGTATATATTAGCTCAATGACCACCAACCTCATTGCAGGAAGGTCAAGCATTAAGTTCAGAAAAATGATCAACATAGGCATAATACTTGCTGCTGCAGGCGTCATAATCTCAATTACACAACCCCTTCCAGGTTTTACGCTTCTTGGCATAGGATCGGGAATGGCAATGATAGGTTTACCAATAGCAGTTTCCTGTATGAATATCAGTAAAAAGGACAAAGGACTGAGCATGGGAATCTTCACAACATTTACATACATGGGACTTGCATTCCTACCCATGATAATGGGCTACTTTACAAAATACGGATATCTTGCAATGTTTGCAGGAACTTCATTGCTTATGGTTCTTACACTTTTACTGAAAGACAGTAGTAAAAATAATACCAGTTAAATCAAATTAACTAAAACAAAATAGAAACTTTATTATGGAGATACTCTCTTTCTTGGATTGATGGCACCAATAAAAAACGTAAAAACGATCATCCCTGAAAGAAAAATTGATACATTACACCTGTTTTCAATTTGCTGTGTCCTCTTACTGGCATTGTGTATTTTCACATCTCAGGCAGGAGCAAATACAGTTGCAGAAATAGGATCAGTAAACACTCCCCATGGTGCCATTATTCTCATTGTTGATGGTTTAAGTTCATGTTATGTGTATCCTGAATACACTCCTTACGCAATAGATGGCTCAATGCTTGAAAAAGCAGAAGTACCTAAAATGCAGGAAATATTCGATAATAGTTGCAGGGTGCTTGATGTAACAGTACCTCAGACATTTACCGAAGGTGGTCACTCTGTGATTGCCACAGGATATTCCAGTGCGGATTCTGAACTCACCGGCTCTTCAGAAACAACATTCTTTGACGTAGCTCATGATTACGATTATCTAACGTTCGCGATTATGGAAAAAGGCGATTCAGGTGGTTTTTGCAGCAAACAAAATGTAGTCATGCATGACACAAAAAACTCCATAAACGAACCTGAAATGGTCATTCAAACAAACAGGATTACAGAAGACAATAAAGATATTTCATTTGAAATCACTGAATTGATGCAGGTTCATTCCTCCGGGTTACAGGAAAAACTTGATCAGTATCCGGAAGGCTCTATTGAACGTTACATTGAATATAACGCGTGGGTTATTGAAACCGGGATTGATGTTATTGAATACATGGAAAAAGAGTATCCTGAACAAAATTACATACTCACATTAAATGCAGGTGCTGTTGACAGTGCCGGCCATTACAAAAAGAATAGCGGTTATATTGAATGTATTGAAGGAATCGACAACATAAGTTATTCACTTTATGAAACCTGCCTTACAAACAATCTGGCTTTTGTACTTACAGGTGATCACGGAATGGCATTCCCTACCAATGATTCAAAGGGAGGACACCAGGCAGAAAAATATTCCGTAATGACTGAATCACAAAAAGTTCCACTGGCAATAACTGCAAATGATATTGATAATGTTGTTGTGGAAGGGAAGTTCAAACAGGAAGACATTGCACCAACAATTCTTGAGGTACTAAACATCCCCGGTAAACTGAGACTTGCAGACGGAGAGGCAATTGCACTTAAAGATTACACAAATGTTGAAGTAATTATTCCGGAAGAAGGCGAACTATCTTTAACAAAAGAGGGAAAAATTCTCTTTAAAGATAATGTCAGAGAAAACATTGCTTTTCAGGGTATTGAGCCGGATAATGAATATATACTAACATTTAAACCTTTATCAGAACAGGACAATACTGTACAGCAATCTTTCAGTGCTGGATCAGATATTTCAGTCAAACTCTTAACATCAGAACAGAGCTCCAAAAGTGATAAATCCTATCAGAACTCTCGTTATATAGAAGGAGGATTTCTGATAGGAGCAGTAAATCTTACAGGACTGCTGCTGATACGTAAAATACTGAAGGAATAATCCACACACTAATTCAAAGGCAGATAATTGCTATAAAGTTACTGAAAGGAATTGATGCCATGAAGCAAGAGCTACATAGACTTTTGCAGAATACATTTGAGATCTTCACATCTGAAGAAGCACTGGTACGCATAAACTCATCGAAAGCCCTGATAGTAGGAGATATTCATGGGAATCTGGAAGCACTTGAATTTATTCTGTACATTCGCAAAGCGCTGAAATGTGATCACATTGTATTTCTTGGGGACTACGTTGACAAAGGCCCCCATTCTTCCGAGGTTCTCGAAAGGATCCTGACAATGAAATTGCGGGAACCTGAAACATTTATTTTGCTGAGGGGAAATCATGAAACAAGAGAAATGAACAGAGTTCATGGTTTTTATGATGAAATACTGGACGAGGAATTGTTCCTTGCTGCAAACCGCACATTTGAGGAAATGCCGATTTCTGCAGTCATAAATGATTCTATTTTCTGCGTGCACGGGGGCATTCCCGGACCTGTTGATCTGAATCGCATAAATAAAGAAGAAGCGTTTCATTTTTTATGGAATGACCCAAGTGGTTGTGACGGCATAAGCGCGTCTATCCGTGGACCACGGCCCAAATGTTTCGGAGGAGATGTATTTAGTGAATTCATGGACAAAAATGATCTGTCTTTAATGATACGGGGACATACAGCACTTTTTACAGGTCATGCCTGGTGCTTTGATCGAAAAATGCTTTCTATTTTTTCCTGCCCGGAATACACAGGAAAATCCAATAATGCCTCTTTTGCCTTATTAAAGGAAGATGAATTATCCATATTTACATTTGGAAGAACTGGCAATTGTTACTCACTAATTCGTAATAACTTCTGATTCACAATTGTTAAATACACTTAGTGAGTATATTTTATTGTTAAACATATTCTGAAATTCTGAATATGGGGGAAGATCATATGTCAGAAACAAACATCGATGTTAGGGGACAGACCTGTCCGGTGCCTCTTGTAGAATGCCGTAAAGCAATTCGTAAAGCTGCCCCGGGAGATGAAATTGTAATTACAGGGACACATTCTGCTTCCAAAAAAGAAATACCCATGGCCTGTGAGGCAATGGGACTTGAAGTTGTGGAAGTGGATGAAAATAACGAAAAAGAGTGGACAATCCGAATTAAGAAATGACACTTTCGGGAGAGTGGGTAGTACATGACAGAAAAGGCAGTAATAGTTGCACATAGTGGTGACCTTGACAAGATATATAGTGCACTTATAGTTGCAAACGGTGCGCTTTCCATGGGAATGGAAGCATCTATATTTTTTACATTCTGGGGTTTGCAATGTCTTAAAAAAGGAGGGCTGGACAAAGGTCCCCTTTCCAGAATGAATTTACTGGGACTGGGTAAATGGATGGTAAAAAGCAGGATGAAAAAAGCCAATGTTGTTTCACTTGAAAAACTGATGGAAGATTACAAAGAACTTGGCGGAAAGATAATCGCCTGCGAGATGACCATGGAAATAATGGGAATCAAGGAAGAGGAATTGAACAACCAATGGATAGACGAATATGGTGCTGTTGGCACTTATATAATGGAAGCAAAAGATGCCAAGATTACCCTATTTATCTAAATATCACAATATTTTGAAGAAACAAACAGGGAGTAACTATGTTAGATGAAATGATTTACCTCGATAATTCAGCCAGTACGCGCCTGGACGAAAGAGTTCTGGATGCAATGAAACCATATTTCTTTGATACATATGCAGTGGCAACATCTGAATTTGGATATTCCATGGGAATCGATGCAAAAGAAGGTCTTGAAGAAGCCAGGACAATAATAGCAAATTCCCTGGGTGCAACACCTGAGGAAATTGTATTCACATCAGGTGACACAGAATCAAGTAATATGGCAATAAAAGGCGTTGTTGCAGCTCTTAAGAAAAAGAAGGGAGAGCACATAATCGTATCAAAATTAGAGGATTTTGCAGTACTTAATACTGCTAAAAATCTCGAGAAACAGGGATACAGTGTAGACTACATTAGTGTTGATTCAGAAGGCTTTGTGGATCTTGAGGAACTCAAGAGCAAGATAAGGGATGATACTGTCCTTGTATCCATCCAGTATGCAAATCAGGAAATAGGTACTCTTCAGGACCTTGATGCCATCGCAAAGATATGTAAGGAAAAAGATGTGCTTTTCCATACTGATGCAACGCACAGCTACATGCGAGTACCAATTAATGTTTCACAAACACCTGTAGACATGATAAGCATGTCAGCCCATACAATCCACGGACCAAGAGGTGTCGGTGCACTTTATATCCGCAAGGGTACACCCATTACTAAATGGATGGATGGCGGCTATCAGGAAACAGATCGTCGTGCAGGACTTGAAAATATCCCGGGAGCTGTAGGTTTTGCAAAAGCAGTGGAACTTGTAACAGACAAGGAAACTGAATTTCTGGCTTCGATGAGAGATTACACTATAAAAAGAGTCTTCGAAGAAATACCCCATGTCACACTAAACGGAAGCAAGAAACAGAGAACGCCACAGAATGCCAATATCACGTTCCATTACGTGGAAGGTGAATCAATGACCCTGCATCTGGATATGAGAGGGTTTGCAGTAAGCACCGGGTCTGCATGCTTCAGCCGGTCACTGGAAGCAAGTCATGTTATTCTCGGCATTGGCGGAGATCATGAAAGGGCACACGGCTCCATCAGGTTCACATTCGGACGCTATAACAGCATGAATGATGTTGATGCTGTGGTAGATGCAATCAAAGAGATAGTAAAGCAACTCAGGGACATTAGTCCCCTGTATAATAAAGAGGCATGAGGCGATAATATGAAATTTCCATACACAGAAAAGGTACTTGAGCATTTTAAGAATCCACGCAATGTAGGAAAAATGGAAAATCCGGATGGAAAAGGACTGGAAGGCAGCCCTGCATGTGGAGACATGGTTGCAGTCTATCTTCAGGTGAACCCGGACACCCAGGTAATCGAGGATATCAAATTCGAGTCATACGGATGTGCTTCTAACATTGCAACAGCCTCCATAATAACTGAGCTTGCAAAAGGCAAGACGGTTGAAGAAGCTAAAAAGATAAGCTGGCAGGAGGCTACCGAAGAGCTGGGAGGACTTCCACCTGTAAAAGCCCATTGTTCCGTACTTGCAGTAGAAGGACTTCGTGCAGCCATAAGAGATTATGAGGAAAAGCACGGCCTTGTAAGTGAACAGGAACCAACCACTGTTGATGTTATCAGAAGCAGGTTGAAGCATGTGATGAACCCAATGGCAGGGCTGGATATTATCAGGACCGAGCTGGTCACCAAAATGGAGATCAACGATGGTGTTGTCAGAATACTTATTGACCTGCCGTCAAACCATCAGTTTGCAGCAAACATCAAGGAAGAGGTCACAGAGAAGCTTGAATCCCTCTGGGATGTTAATGAGGTTAATGTTGTCTTTACTGAGTAAAGATGATGTTTAATCCTTTCTTATTTTTTACCAATTGAAATCTGAATTCTTCAGTGATTTAAGATTCTCTTCGCAAAAAATGATTATTCGCGGATCTTTTATTTCTTTGCCTATCACTAGTGCCTGATTATAGTGCTCAATGGATTTCTCGACTTCACCAAGAACACTATATGCGAGACCGAGGCTGCTGAGACGAGTACCTTCACCGTTCCGGTCCCCAATCTCACGGAAAATTGCAAGAGCCTGTTCACCGTAATCAATGGCTTTCTCAACCTGACCAAGAACATGGTAAGCGTTGCCAAGGTTGCCGAGATCACTGCCTTCACCGCACCTGTCTCCAATCTCACGAGAAATCACAAGTGCTTGTTCATGGTACTCAATAGCTTTCCAAAGCCCACCAAGAACATAGTAAGCGTTGCCAAGGTTGCCGAGACGAATACCTTCGCTGCGTCTGTCCCCAATCATACGGGAAATCACGAGTGCCTGCTCATAGTAATCAATAGCTTTCTCGACTTCACCAAGATCACTATATGCGAGACCTAGGCTGCCGAGACAGGCACCTTCGCATTTCCTGTCCTCAATCTCATGGGAAATCACAAGACCCTGTTCATGGTACTCAATAGCTTTCTCGACTTCACCAAGAACATAGTAAGCGTTGCCAAGGTTGCCGAGCTCAATGACTTCACCGCACTTGTCCCCAATCTCACGAGAGATTATAAGTGCCCGTTTATGGTACTCAATAGCTTTCTCGACCTCACCAAGAATATTATAAGCCCTGGCGAGGTTGCCGATAACTGCACTATGAGTAACCATACTGCTCAACAAAATTTTATTCTCAAAAGGATTATCTGGTAGCAGTCCTGAATAAAGGTCAACAAGCATTTTGAAGTTTCCCCATTTATCAAGGTCTCGATGCAGCCCATTATCAAAAATAATATCTGCAGCTACGTCATACTCTTTGGCAAGGCAGGCATGATAATGTGCTTCTATCAATGATAGAACATCCTCTTTTTTTGTGCGTGTTTCTGGTATGGGAAGTGAAAGATAGTACTCGCAAGCAAGTTTGTGGATTTCCATCTTATTTTCCAGATCATCATACGAAAACTCCTGAACTAAAGGGTGAAGCCAATAGTTACCAACATGATCAGTTTCTAGAAGCGAATTGTCAATAAGTTTCCGCAAAGCATCAGGGGATGTCTTATCTGTGAACATTCTTTTGAGTGCAGTTATGGATTCAGGCTGGCGGAAGACTGCTATGCGCTCTAACAATTCTTTTTCATCCCCTGCCAGTTTATCGAATAACTTTCTTGCCTTTTTGATAGTATCGTATTTGCTTTTTTGATACATGCTCAGGTCATCCAGTGCATCATTTATGCCAAAAATCTTAACAATATCTATCAAAAGCTTCAATGCTAAAGGATGTCCATCTACACCTTTCACTAATTCTTCTAACTTTGCAGGTTCGACTTCATCAAGTCCATTCTTTCTCAGGTAATCAATACCAAAATCTATGTTTAAACCCTTAAGTTCTTTTTTTTCTTCATCTATTACATCAATTAAACTTTCTCCGTTCTTCAGTACAGGCAAAGTTCTGCTTGTTACGATTATCCTGGCTTGATGAGTACTGTTGCGTAAGGATGTAAACAATAGATCAATTCCTTCATCATGGAATTCCCTGCTATCCATTATGGTTTCCAGGTTATCAAAGATCAGCCAAACAGAGTCTCGATCTCTTAATTCTGCAGTTAATTTATTGATATCATCCTGCCCAGCGTCCCTTCCTTCTGTTTTGAAACTTGCAATGTCTGTTTTGTTCATATAGCTTGCAAGCTTTTCAAGAATATCTCCTAATGTAGCACTTTGGTTTTTATTGAAATCTAACCAGAATGGAATAGGAACGTTTGCTGGCCTTGTTTCAACAAGAGCCCGTGCTAATGTTGTCTTGCCCACACCACCTATGCCACTAATCAATAAAATACGATGATTCTGAAGATACTCCAGATTTTTACTCAGTTCAAGAAATCGGTTCTCAATAACAAATTCACGAAGTCGTGGTGGAAGATTTGGAAGAATTGAAGGATTATAACTATTTATGATTTTTAGATTTGTCTCTTCCATCCTTTTTTGATTAAGATTATCTATCAGTTCACTTAATTCTTTACCAGAGAGATTTTCTGAGTTGAACTGAATGATATATTCTCCAATTGCAAGCTGGCCACTGGTGTCACCAATGTTTACATCCCTGCCAGCTGTTATGCCAGAACCACTAGCAACATCTTGCTTATCCATTGCTGCACCCGTGCCCGTTTATAGCAAGACCGTGAAACCTAATTTTCCGAGTAATTTTACTACCTTTCCAGTCCATTCCCATTTTGATACTTGATCAATAGTGTCGCCCACTTCCTTGATGGTCTCAATTACTCCTTCGAACTTCCTTTTGATCTTGGGATAATTAGGTTCGTCTTTTTGTGCTTCTTTAACTGCAGTACCAACATCATTATTGATATCATCAAGTTCATCTTCAGGCAGACCCAGATTGGCAATTGCATTTCGAAATTGTACCAGACTATCCAGGAGTTCTTTTTTGTCAGAAACAGATAATGTTAATGTCTGTGTTTGTTCAATATTTTCCCCGATGGCAACCTGACCACTGACGTTACCAAAAGATACATTTCCACCGGCAGTTATGCCGGAACCGCCAACAACTTTTTGATCAGATTTCTGTTCCTCTGCCATTGTTGATTCACTCCTCTTCTTTTTCAGTACAATCTACAAAATAATAAAATTATGCATTAGAGGATTTCTACAGAACCAAAATTTGATCTATGCCAGAAAGACTCTAAATGAGGTTTTCTTTTTCTCACTCAACATCCGCTATAATCACAACATAGTTCTTCCCATATTTTTTTGCGCATTTCGGACAGGTAGTATACCACATGAACCATTTCTTTATTTCATATCCCTGTTCTTTTGCATAAGCTTCAAAATCATCACACCATTTCTTAGTGTCCTTAAAAGGACCTTCGTAGACTTTGCTCAAGAACTTTCCACTCAGCAGTACATTATTGGTATCAGGTATGTTTTTGTTAACTGCAAGATAGACATCCATGTTCCATTTTGACGTATGGTCTGACAGACAGAGATTATCAATAATACCTGCTCCTGCATCCCTGACTTTTCGGTCAAGCTTTCTTATTACTCCGCCAAAGTTGACTGGCATATAGAAAAGTGTTAACACTTTGTCTTTTACGAATTTCTTATTATCCCACTCGATTACTTTTTCATCCCATGGTATGGGATCAAATTTTGAACAGCATTCTTTTTCCATGTGAAATCACCACTTCCACTTAGATAATTAAATTTTGATAATACAGATATAAAAATAGTATGCTTTACGTCAGTATCTGTTTCTTTGAACCTGAATTGTGCCAGCAACCTGTATTACGTATATTTTTAAACAATTATACTCAATAAACAGACAAGATGAAAACATAAGTGCATTTATCGTTTAAAGAGGCAAAAAAGTGAGAGTTAATCCGGATTTGAGTGTTAATGAGAATGACCTTGAAGAGTTCCAGGAAATTATAAGCTTTAAATTCAAAGACAAAAGCTACCTTGTACAGGCACTTTTACATGGCTCACTTTTTAGCGGTGATAAGGAAAAACTGAGTGATTTCAGAAAAATTAACGGACTTGAAAACAAAGACTATGAGAAGCTCGAGTACCTCGGTGATTCTGTTCTTGGACTTATAATTGCAGAACATGCATTTCATGACACTGGCATAAACGAGTATGCCAGGTTAAAAGGACTTACAATAGAAGGAGTTGCTACAAAAATAAGAACGGTACTGGCTTCCAATGAAAGTCTTAAACCTGTGGCAGGAAAAATAAAACTTTCACGTTTTGTCCTTTCAGAAGGGCATGTAAACATTGACGGAAAACTATCTGACATCATGGAAGCACTTATCGGTGCTATTTACATTGATGGAGGGCAGGACAATACCAGCAAGACTGATGAAGCTGAAGGAAACTATTCTGCTGCAAAGGATTTTGTTTACCAGTTCTTCGAAATTGACAGTGCACTGGAAAAAATTGCTGTTTTTAATCCCAAAGGCATGATACAGGAGATATTCCATCACAATAGACTTGGAAATCCAATCTACAAAGTGATGGAAGAAGAAGGACCTGATCATGAGAAAAAATTTACAGTTGGGCTTTACCTTAATGATAAATTGCTTGCAATGGGTTCCGGAAACAGTAAAAGAAAAGCTGAGAAAGCGGCGGCAGAGCTTCATTTGAAGCATTTGCAGGACGAATCACCTGACATATCACAGGATATTGAGTAAAAGTCATCCTACATTGTTTTTCAATGCATAATAAGTATTTTTACAATCCATTGACCCTAGCAATAAGTATAAATAAATTATCACTATTTTTCATTACAATGTTTCGACTAGTAGTCACTATAAATGTGCAGATGCCGGAAATCGAATATCTGTACATTTGAAACATGCATTAAATTGAAGGTGGTAATAAAAAAATGCTTTATCCAAATCCCCAGAAACAGCATCCTAAGATAAGTGAAACAGCATGGATATCTGAAAATGCGGTCATCGTAGGTGATGTTACAATAGGAGAGAATGTTTATGTGGCCCACAATGTCATAATCAGGGCTGATGAACCCGGATCATCTATTGTAATCGGAGATAATTGTAATGTCCAGGACGCCGTAATAATACACGGGCTTGGAGGTTCAAAAGTTGATATCAAAAATAATACTTCACTTGCACATGGCTGCATTGTACATGGACCCTGCACAATAGGAGAACGATGTTTTGTTGGATTTGGAGCCGTTGTTTTTGACTGCAATATAGGTGATGATGTAGTTATTTTGCATAATTCAACAGTTCGTGCAGTTGACATACCATCATGTAAAGTGGTAACTGACGGACAGGTTATTACTGAACAAAAACTGGTAGATGAACTTGATGATATCTGCCATAATCTTGAAAAATTTAAGGCATCTGTTATTGACGCAAACCTTGAACTAGTGGAAGGATACTGCAAACTGGCGCAAGATTCAGATTGAAAGAAAATGATGTTTTGAAAATGGTTTTTAAGAAAGAATTCATAAAAGCAATTATATGCCTCTAAAAACTGAGAGTTCAGAGGCAATATTGCCAGCAGTTAGTACGAAACACTATCAAGCAGAACCTATAGCAAATATATACAAACGGAGTCCGTGGAAACTGGATTTATCGGCACCTCAGATGAATTTGCCTTCCATTTCCCTTATTACATTTCTTCCAGCGTCGGTTAACATGTATTTTTTCCATGTGCTTTTTGCAGGATTAATACACTCAATTAAACCTCTGCTTTCGAATTCTTTCATAGCACGGCTCATGTTCTGGGTTGACCTTCTGGTTACCTGAGCAACATCAGAAGCTTTACCAACTACATTCCTTTTCATATATTCCATCAGCACAAGTCTGCGGTCAACGCTTAATATCCACCTGACATGGTCATCTGAGTCAGGTTTTATTGCTATTTGACACCTCATGTTTTTCACCTCGTTTTTGATAGCACATCATGCATGCTGCACAATGATGCAAATTACAGTTCGTTTTTCGTTCAGGTTCTACCTTACTAAAGCCAGGAACTCTCCGGAATGAATAACAACCAGACCATAGACCAGAATGATCATTTACGTGGATTATTGTGTCATTGTTGAGATTATAGTCTAAATACACTACAGTATAGTGTATATAGAACCTAGCCTCAATTCTTCTCAATAATTATGCCTGCAATTACGGCCATCCACATTAATTGAGATTCATGTACCTTATTGTTCACTGGACCTTATCAGGAACAAATTCACAATTGTGTTTTAAGTATATAAAAGAAACTCTAAGCTGTATATACATATTAAACATCGTTTCCACATATATTTTTAAGAAAGTTATCAACTTTTGCATAATAAAAAGTCTGTTTTAGTTTGAACTAAAATTTTGCATTTAAATTATAAAAAGCAATGAGAACATATTTGAAATTATGAACTGAATATATAATAAACATATGATAAATAGTATATTAAACTTTTAAGAATGCTTAAGATGCTTGATTTTTAAAGAAAAAAAAGCCAATTTTACCCAATTGATGACCTGAAAAACTATTTATTAAGATATAAATTATTATATTAAAAAATCCAGAAATTGAGAGATTAGTTTTTAATAATCTCAGATTATAGAACTATTTTAAAGTAAGCTGAAATACGAACTGTTCGTACATAGGCGAATATTGGAGTACAAAAAAACAATGTCAAAAGTTTCCAGACTTATTATAGTTGAAGGAATCGTACAGGGAGTAGGTTTTCGGCCATTTGTGTACCGCATAGCGAAAAATCACAGTATTTCCGGCTCTGTAAAAAATAACGGAGGAAGAGTTGAGATTATCGCTGAAGGTAGTTGCGGCAATATAGACTCATTCCTTTTAGACTTGGAAACAGAAAATCCTCCAGTAAGCCAGATATATTCTATAAAATCAAAAGATATCGCTATTGAAGGCCATAATGACTTTACCATTGTCAAAAGCAGCACAGAGAAGACACCCAACTCAATACTTGTTCCGGATATTGGAATCTGCAAGAACTGTACACAGGAACTTGGTGATCCTGAAAACAGACGCCATGAGTATCCTTTTATCTCATGTACCGAATGCGGTCCCAGATATACACTTACAAGGACATTGCCTTATGATCGACAGAGTACATCCATGTTTGATTTCAAACCATGTGCAGTATGTGATAGTGAATACACATCACCTGCTGATCGCCGTTTTCACGCCCAGACGGTATGTTGTAAGGACTGCGGACCGGAACTCACATTCACAGATAACGCAGGCAGCATGCTTTCAAAAGGAAAAGAAGCTATTAGCGATTGTGCAAAAGCCATCAATGAAGGGAGGATTCTTTCCATAAAGGGATATGGCGGATTCCACCTTTCATGTGATGCATTCCAGACTGAAGCTGTAAAACTGCTAAGAAGCAGGATTGGAAGACCACAGCAGCCATTTGCGATTATGGCAAAAGATATTCAGGCTGCAAGGGAGATAGTTCACATAAATGACAAAGAGGAAAAACTCCTCCTGAGCAGTAAAAGGCCTGTTCTTATTCTTGATAAAAATAAGGATTCAAATAAGGATTCAGATTTAGATTATGATCTTGAAGAGATTGCACCGCAACTGCACAATATTGGAGTCATGCTCCCATACTCAGGCATCCATCATATGCTCTTCAAAAACACATCAAGTAATGCTTATATCATGACATCAGCCAATGTTCCTGGATTACCTATGGTCATCGAGGATGAGGTGGCTATTCGCGAACTTGGACACATAGCTGACAATTATCTACTTCACAACCTGAAAATTGAGAATCGTATCGATGACTCAATAATCAGGACTTTTAAGGACAATCATGTATTCATCCGTCGCTCCCGTGGATATGTTCCTGAACCCAGCGAACTGCCTTTTGAGATAAGACCATCTGTTGGTGTTGGCGCAGAACTTAGTAACACCTTGATATTTGCTTCAGGTAACAAAGCATATATTTCCCCTCATATTGGAAATACCAACCATTATGAGACTGCCATGTACCATGCGGAAGTTTTCAACCGGTTCTCAAAGCTCACATCCATAGAACCTGAAAGCTGGGGATGTGACATGCACCCACACTTCAATACCACCAAATTTGCAATGGAGACCGGTGGGAATAATGTTGTACCGGTGCAGCACCATCATGCTCACCTCGTAGCCCTCATGGCAGATGCAAAACTTGACCGGGATTCTGAAATAATAGGAATTGCCCTTGATGGCGTCGGATATGGTTCTGATGGAACTGTATGGGGCGGAGAGATATTACAGGCAAACTATACGGAACACAGCAGACAGGGACACCTGAAAGCTCATGCTATGCCAGGAGGAGACCTCTGTTCCTATTATCCTGAAAGAATGGTTATTTCAATGCTGAAAGGACTTGCGGATGACGATGAGCTGTTTTCCCTGCCATTTGAGCTTAAACATGGCAAAATGGAACTTAAAATGGTAAGAGAGCAATTGGAAAAGAACATTAATGTTGTAATGTCCAGTAGCTCGGGAAGAGTACTTGATGCAGCGACAGCACTCCTTGGAATATGTAAATACCGTAGTTATCAGGGCGAACCTGCCATGAAGCTGGAATCTTATGCAAGAAAAGCAACTGAAAAGTCACTGGAACTTTCGGTTACTATCAAAGACAATGTGTTTGATACAGGAATGCTGCTTTTTGAGCTTTACAATAAACTCAATGAAAATGAGTATTCCATACCTGAACTTGCATGGGCGTATGAAGATGCATTTGCCCGTGGAGTTTCTGAGATGGCTGTAAGGGCGGCAAAAAGAACTGGTATTGATGTTGTTGGACTTACAGGCGGTGTTGCATATAATGAGCACATAAGCTATCGTATACGCGACATTATTAAAGAGAACGACCTGAAGTTCATTTCTCACTCAAAAGTCCCATGTGGAGATGCTGGCATATCACTGGGACAGGCAATTGTGGCAAGCCTGAAAAGTGACGAGTAAAATGTGAGGATAAAGAAAATAATATGACATTTTAGAGTAGCCACGCTGGCTCTCTAACTCATTTCTTTTTTCCTTTTCCTGCACCCATGATCCTCACGATTATGAGACTTAACTCGAAGAAAACCACCAGAGGCACACCTACCATCATCTGACTGATGATATCAGGAGGAGTGATTACCGCACCTACTATCAGACAGACTACATAGATGTGTTTTCGGTATGTTACAAGGGTTTGATACTGGACTATATCATAACGTGTCAGCAATGTCAATACAAGTGGAGTCTCAAAGACAAGACCAAATATCAGAGTAGCCTGTACTGCAAATGATATGAAACTGAAGATTGAATAAGTGGCCGTCACACCTGAAGCTGCAGCGTTCAGGTAGAGATAATCGATAAAAAGTGGCAGCATAATAAAATATGCATACGATGCACCTGCAAGAAATGAAAGAATAGCAAAGAATGAGACAATTACAACAGGGACTTTCCGTATTTTGATTGTAACAAGTTTCCTTTTCATAAGAGCCCTGACTGCAAAGAAAATCAAAAATGGAAGCAGACAGAACAATCCTACAAATAATGCTATTTTCATCTTAAGTATCATGATTTCCAGAGGAGAGACATAGACAAGCTTTGCTCCTTCCGGCAGGAGGTCGTCCTTGATGGTGCTTATAATTAGACCTGCAAACTGGAAAGATATCATGAAAAGAACAAAGAAAACTGAGAACAGCAGTGCCAGTTTCTTTCTGAGTGAAACTATGACTACACTGATATCTTCCATAAATGAATTCAAAATATCACCTTTACGTTTTTTCGGGTACAATGTTTTTATCCTATATATCCCAAACCTATTATGATTTTATGGGTGACGAACAAAACAAAAACGAAAAACAAAAAACCGAAACCATAAATTCAGCAACTATAGGAGTTGCAGGAGATTATAGTGAACATGTCAGATACCATCTGAAGGAGCTGCGCAACCGATTAGCCATCATAGTTGGTGCAATGATCCTTTGTGTTCTAATTGCTTATCCATTCACAGAGTATCTGCTAACCCATGCGTGGAGCATGTTCCTGGGTGAGCAGGTTGGTATGAATATCTATACCCCATTTGAATGGATGTTTGCCAGGATTAAAATAGCGTTATTGATAGCACTGGCATTTACATTCCCGTTCACATTTTATGAGCTTTTCAGATTTGCATCAAGAGGATTGTATCCAAATGAGAGAAAGTTCATAAAAAGTGTAGTCCCGATCTCATTCCTTTTTTTCATTGCCGGAGCCGCAATTGCGCTTGTGTTTATTTTGCCGCTTATGTTCAATTATATAATCCTTTCATCTGATACTGTAGCTGAGAATCAGATATCTGTAAAGCAAACTGTTTCTGTTGCAGTAACACTCATAGCAGGTGCAGGACTTGTATTCCAGATACCGGTTTTGATGTTCTTTGCAACCAGAATGCAAATCATCAGGCGTCAGACACTCCGGAAAATGAGACTTCTTGTGTATGCATCACTTCTGACACTCTCATTATTTATTACACCAGACCCCACTTTCATTGCTCAGCTTGTCTGTGCAGTCCTTCTGGTAGTGTTATTTGAGATAGGATTACTTGTTTCAAAGTAGGCGAACAAATAAACTATATATTCCAGAAAGGAATAAGGGGTCTATTGATATCATGATAGGTTCGCTCGAGATAGTTGTTATTTTGGTCGCTGCGTTGCTTATCTTTGGTCCGGACAAGATTCCAGAAATTGCGCGGGCTGCAGGAAAAGCATGGGGTGACTTCCAGAAAGCACAACTATCAGCTGAACTTGGATTATCTGATCTTGATATGAAACCGGCTAAGGCTCCTGAAGAACCTGAACCGACTGAAATGGATAACAAAATCAGGCAAATTGCAGAGTCAGCAGGAATAGATGTGCAGGGAAAAAGCACAGAAGAACTTCTTTCCCTAATGGAAGAAGCCGCAAAGGCCAGATGATATTAAAACCCTAGTATAAGTACAGGTATAAATTATATACCAGTAATGTATACTAAAGACGTATACTGCAAAAGTATACCAAAAACGCATAAAAACGGAGTAGTGATAGTTAATGATAGGCGGATTAGGCCCTACAGAACTTTTACTGATCTTTGGAGTAATCTTTTTGCTCTTTGGAGCTGCCAAATTACCGGAACTCGCACGTTCCATGGGAACATCCATGGGTGAGTTCAAGAAGGCACAGAAAGAGTCCGAGCTCTCAGTAAAAGAATTTGAACGTTCCCTTAAGAACCAGGTTAACACAACACCAGCAGTAGAAACAAAGGCCGCTGATGTTAAACAAGTAGCTTCAAACCTCGGTATTGATACAACCGGCAAGAGTGACGATGAAGTCCTCACCGAGATCAATACAATGCTGAAAAAGTGAGTGTAACACCTGTTCTTACTCACTTATCTTTTGTTTTAAACCGTTTCTCATATTTTCTAATTCTTAATAATAAACAAATACAACTAATTGAGTATTGTTTATTCCATAAAACATTCACTTATGAATCATTTTCCCTGTAACTTCCTTAATCTTAAATTTAGAGCTAAATACCTCGAGAAAACAATACATAGAAATTTTTGAGAACTATATAGATTAAGTAGACAAGATTGAAAAAACATGACAAGTACTAATGTACAGTGATCGATTGTGCCATTTGAATCAAATTTATCAAATCCTTCTTTGATTGCAAAGATTGATAACTTCCTTGAAAGTACGGATATTGTAGATTACTATAAAAAATACGGGTGGAAGAAAGATTTATGGACTAAGGGTTTCCCTGATATATTCAGACTCGAAATAATGATTGGTGAAGCAATTAGAACAAATACTTTGGAACAAAATCATATTCTTAAGATTGCAAAATGGGGAGGCAATAACAATCCAATAAAATGTAATGATTCCATAAATGTGCCAATTTATAATGGAGATGACATAGCAAAATGGGTAGAACTAAAACCTGAAGCTTACATAGACGATATTTGTGATAGTATCAGGTATTTTGGACCTACATATGGAAGTAAATTGCTTCGGTTTGCCCTTCCTTCTGAATATGGTGCTATAGATACTAGGATTGTGAGAGTTTTTGGAAAAGGAGACGAAAAAAGCAGTCAGGTTGACTTATTAAACCTCAAAGTAAACAGTACTCCTGAAAAACGCTGGTATATCAATAAATACCAACCAAACTGGCCAGCAGAATATGGAAAATGGATCAATATATTAAGGCATATTTCAAAGCAAATGAATAAGAATGACCTACCATGTCCTCATCCCCATAATTTCATTGATGCAGAACTTCGTGAAAGTGGCAATTGGTTCTGTGCTGATGTTGAAATGGCACTTTTTTCTTATGCCACTCACTGTATTTATAGCAAGGAATAATAGCATATATCTAAAATAAAAATATTATTATTCGGCAAGATAAAACTGTTGATAAACTACAGATGTTCAACTTATGGACTTTTAAATAAATGACTTGAGCCTGCACTTCTTAGCAGACTCTGGGAATCGGATCGCCAACAGGCATTCCAAGCTGACGCAGACTTCCAATAGATGTCCTGAGCAGAACCTTACCCTTGTGCTCGCTGACAGCTTTACCAACTATTCTGGCATTCTTACCATATTTGTGAGACTTCAAAAGCTCAAGAACCTGCTCGGCGTATTCGGGACGAACTCCTATCACAGCCTTGCCTTCATTGGCTATCTCAAGAGGATTCAGTCCGAGCATCTCACAGGCTGTACTTACAACCATATCAATTGGAATATCAGTTTCTTCAAGGATTATACCTACACCGCTTTTCTGAGCCATCTCATTGATACTTGATGCCAGACCTCCTCGTGTGGGGTCTTTCATGGCACAGATTACAGGCTGATCACCTTCAGTTCTCAGTTCAAGCGGAGCTTTCAGGAGGTCATTAACTGGAGCTACATCAGAAACTAGCTTCGTTTCAAAATCAAACCCTTCCCTGTGGGAAAGTAAAGCTATCCCATGGTCTCCAAGGTTTCCAGTAACAATGATTACATCGTCAGGAGAAAGTCCATTGTCCCTGACAACTTTAGGAGCAACTCCAACGCCTGTTGTGTTGATTATCATAGAGTCCAGCTTGTTGCCCTGGATAGTCTTGGTATCTCCGGTTATGATGGCAACTTCAGCTTCTTCTGCTGCACGGTTCATGGATTTAATAACCTCTTCAAATTCAGAGAGTTCAAAACCCTCAGAAACAATAATTGCACAGGTAAGAGCCAGCGGCTTTGCACCCATAACAGAAAGGTCATTCACAGTTCCACATACAGCAAGTCTTCCGATATCTCCGCCGGGGAAGAATAGAGGGTCAACAACATGACTGTCGGTTGTCATAACAATCTCATAATCATCTCCCATTCCTTCAGGTATTGAGATTGTAGAACCGTCATCAAGGTCATCAAGACCAACTGTTCCGGCTGAACGTCTGGAGATGTTCTGAAGGATTATGCCGCCAATGAGTTCCTGCATGAACTCTCCACCGGCACCATGTTCCATGCTAATTCTGTTTTTCCGGGACATGAATATCAATCCTTATTATCTTTATTTTTCTTCAATGAGCTGGTCTGCCATGGATGAAATAGTTGAGAACCACATTTCCATGCTCTGCGCATCATGTATTGAGGTTTTAAGAACCGGGATTTCAGAATTGAGATGCCTTACATCATCTTCCATCTTTTCAGCACTGGCAAATACAGCTTCTGCAAGGTCTTTTTTATGGATGATTGCAATATCAGTACTCTTGAATATCACCGGATGTTTCAGGACAATATCATCGCCCTCTGTTACACTTACAACTACAACACGCAGGTGTTCTCCCAGTTTGTAGTCTGCAGGACAGATTAGATTTCCAACATTCTCCATAAGCAGAATGTCAATATTCTTGAGGTCAATGGATTTCAATGCCTTTTCAACAAGTTTCGCATCAAGATGACATTCCCTTCCAGTGTTCACAGGAATTGTAGTAACACCAAGCTTTGCTATTCTTCCGGCATCCATGTCAGCTATCACATCACCTGCAATAACAGCAAGACGGTATTTGTCACCCAGGTTCTCAACTGTCTGTTCAATGAGCGTGGTTTTTCCGGAACCAATCGCACCCATGAAATTGATGGCAAGAACACCATTCTTGGCAAGAAGTTTCTTGTTTTTAGCTGCAAGCTTATCGTTAGCCTTGAGAACATCATGGCCCACATTGATCACATGCATTAACATAATAAAGGTCTCCAAATTGTTCGTTTTTTAAGTTTAAGTTTAGACTTAAGTTCATAAGTATTTGATGATTAATATATAATAATTTGCTGCTACACAAATTAACAATTGTTGTATTCCATATCATCAAGAATTATTCCTTTTTTGTCAATCTACTGTTCGATATCGATACTTTCGATAATAAGATCCCTGCCACCTGATGCGTGCATCATTTTTTCGCATTCGGGACATGGTACTTCAAGAAAAGCCCTGATATCGTCTATGATCTCATCACCAACAGTACAGAACTGTTTACCTTCGCCTAAATAACCGCACTGGCACTGCATCTCAGGATAGATCTCATTGAGGATAATTTCCGCACCTGTTGCAACATTATCCTCGCACAAAGACTCAATGCAGAACATCAACTGATCCGGGTTCACATGAGCAAGTCTTCCCACACCAACGGTAATCGAGTTAATTTCCTTTGCATTGTTCTCCTGAGCAATTGAGAGAACATTATTCATGATCTCACAGGCCAGTGAATACTCATGCACTGTCAACACCTCTGTAACGGAACCAGTTATAGCACATGCCTTCCTGGCTTACCATACATGATCCGACTGGATTTGATGGAGTGCATTTTTTAGAGAACAACGGACAGTTATCCGGTTTCTCCTTGCCTTTAAGGATATCAGCACAGTGACAGAGTGATGAAAGTGAGTTTTCGTATGAGATGTTTTTCATCTTTTCAGCTATAAGGTCTGCATAGATGATCGAAGCATTATATTGTGAAAATTCAGGCCTCATTACCATTCCGGAATCCGGGATAGTTCCAAGACCACGCCACTGCGAGTCTGTTACTTTAAAGACCTTATCCATCATTTCCTGAGCACGAACGTTTCCTTCATCCTTTACAGCCCTTGGATATGCATTCTCAACTTTGTACTCTCCAGCCTTCAACTGCTCAAGTATCATGAGAATAGAAAGAAGCAGCTCATCCGCTTCAAATCCGGCTGCGATTATTGGGAACCCTTTTTCTGCAAATTGCTCGAAAGGATGAATACCGATAATAGTACAAACATGTCCGGGAGCAATGAAAGCATCAACTTCAATTTCATCTATCAATGCTTCAATGGCAGGAATCGTTAGTTTGTGTGTGAGTAACAAGCTGAAATTCTCAGGCGGTTTGCGTAGAATTGCAGCTGCATTTGTAGGTGTTGTGGTTTCAAAACCAATGGCAAAGAACACAACCTTACTTTCAGGGTCTTTTTCTGCAATGGCAATGGCATCATCAATACTGTATACCATCCTGACATCACATCCCCTTGACCTGGCATCCATTAGACTGCCACTGCTTCCGGGGACTCGCATCATATCACCAAATGAGGTGACAATGATACCTGATTCTGCCAGAGCGATTGCCCTGTCTATTTCTTCTTTAGGAGTAACACATACCGGACAACCGGGACCACTGAGCACTTCGATCTCTTCTGGCAGAACGTCACGTAAACCATTGCGTGAGATGGTTCTCTCATGGGTTCCGCAGATGTGCATAATCTTAACGGGACGTGAGAGTGTGCGTATCTTTTCCAGAAGTTCTGACTCAGCAGACATGGTTATTCTCCTGCAACAAGCTCTCCAAGGAGCTCTAAGGTTTCTTTACCTTCTTCTTCACTAAGCAAAGAGATAGCATAGCCAACATGCACAAGGACATACTGCCCAAGAAGTGCGTCATCGCAGTCGCCAAGGAGATCAAGCTTGATCTGCCTTTCCACGCCTCCAAAATCGACAATGGCAGTATATTCATCCAGCAATGAAGTCACTTTGCCGGGGATTGCAATACACATGGAGTCTGAATTAGCACTTGTGGTATATAAAAGATACTTACTTAAAAACTGAATAGCTGTGAGAAATTATTAAAGAATATTATGAAAAATTAGAGACAGTGGAAAAGCTTTATTAGCATGAACAATCATGACATTCCGTTCAACAATCACAATTGTAATTATCCATCCATTTATAGGAGTTTAGCCCCATGGAAAAAACAGAAAAACAGGACTTCTTAAGTATGGACAGACGAACGTTCCTCAAGGTGGTAGGAGCGATCGGAGCGTCCACATTTCTGGGATTACACCGCACCCAGATAACAAAAGCTCTCGAACTCTCAAAGACAAAAGTAATCTGGCTTCACGGTGCGGAATGTACCGGATGCTCTGCTTCTCTTCTTGATGCAGGAAACCCTGACATCATGCAGGCAATAAACAAACTTAGTGTAGACCTTGTATTCCACGAGACAATCATGGCTCACCAGGGAATCTTTGTAGATGGTGCTCCTGCAGGTACATCAGAACTCAACTCAGAGATTCTTCTTGACGAAGCAATTGAAGAAGGAGACTACATCCTTGTTGTAGAAGGCGCAATTGCAAACGGACCTGACGGCTCAGGTAAATATTGCATGTACGGCGAGCGTACCTTCAAGGACATGTTCGAGAAGGCAGCAAGCAACGCCAGTATGATAATGGCTGTAGGAATGTGTGCAGCATTCGGTGGTATCAATTCAGCAGACAGTGACATTGCAGACCTCACAGATTTCAGAGGTGTGGACTTCGTAAAGGAAAGCCACTCCAAAGGAATGCTCACTGAGCTTGGAATTGACAAGCCTGTGATCAACATTGCAGGATGCCCATCACACCCAGACTGGGTACTTCTCACACTTGCAGCAGTAATTCTCGGAAAATTCAGTCTCAATGACCTTGATTCTGTTCTTGACAAATACAAGCGTCCAACAGTATTCTTCCCTGAAACAAACACAATGCACGACAACTGTCCACGCAGGGGCTATTATGACAGAGGTATTCTGGACGACGATTTCTCAGGAGAAGGATGTCTCCTTAAGGTCGGTTGTAAAGGACCATACACCAGATCAGACTGTGGACTTCGTAAGTGGAACAACGGTGTCAGCATGTGTACACAGGCAGGTTCATCATGTATCGGATGTGCAGAACCTGGTTTCCCTGACAGTACATCACCATTCTATGAAATGGGAGAAGACAAGCCACTCATGGGCGGTGTAACAATTGACACAGCAGCAAAGGTAGGAACAGCAGCTGCAGTAGCAGGTGTTGGAGTACACGCACTCCGCAGATTTGTTTTCAAGGACAAGGAAGAGTAAAGGAGGTATGAAAAATGACAAAAGTAGTAGTAGATCCATTAACACGTATCGAAGGACACCTCCGTGTATCAACTGAAGTTGACGATAATGGCGTAATTACAGATGCACAGAGCTCAGGAATGCTTTTCAGAGGTATTGAGCGCATTATGATGAAACGTGATCCAAGGGATGCAGCACGTCTTGTCCAGAGAATCTGTGGACTCTGCCCAACAGCACAGTCAATGGCTTCAGTAAATGCACTTGACGACCTTTTCGGTGTTGCAGAATCAATTCCAAAAGATGCACTTGTAACAAGGAACATCATCCAGGGTCTTAACACCCTTACCAGCCACGCAACACACTTCTATGTACTGTGGATGCCTGACATAGTAAACCCTGCTTACAGGGACATTCTGGCAACAGTAGACAACACCGGTCCAGCACTTTGGAAAGAGTTACTTTCACGCTTTGCACCTATCAGCTACAAGATGGATGGAGAAGCCATCACACCAGGTGCCGGATACATTAACGCCATCAAACAGAAGAAGAATCTCGAAGAAGCAATGGCACTCATTGGTGGAAAGATGCCACACCAGATGTCAACCATCGCTGGTGGTGTAACATACCTCCCAACCGTTGCTGACATTGGAAAACTTACTTCTTATTATCTTAACCTCATGGACTTCGTTAACACTTCAACTCTAAGTGTTGGTGCAGAGACATGGCTTGACAACACCTTCAGAGCAAGCTCTCCACAGAAAGCAGTGAACTTTGTCATGGAACACCTTCAGGAAGTTGTTGACGGTTCACTTGCATCACAGAACTTCTCAAAAGCAAAGGGATGGGGAGACCTTGAACTCTTTGCAGCATTTGGTTCTGAGCTTATCGGAGAAACACTCGGACTTCCTGCAACTTTCAAATTTGACAGAACAGGACAATACGCAGAGGATGCAAATGTCGGTTACCTGACATACGGTGTATTCTATGATGTTGAGAACGGTGACGGTTACAACCCTACAGAATTTGGAAAGTCAGGATTCCAGCAGGCTGCATTCATTAACAGCTCACTCGAGAAGAAATCCTTCAACCATGAGTACATCACAGAGGAAACCACACACGCATTCTACGAAACTGATGAAGGTCTCCATCCATTTGACGGTGTAACAGAACCTGTCAGAACAGCTGATGAGATCAGCTATGAAGGCGGCAGTGACAGCAAGTACACATGGATGAAAGCACCACGTTACAATGGAATTCCATGTGAGGTCGGACCAATTTCCCGTATGCTTGCAATGGGAGAGCCACTTACAGTCGGTCTTATGAACCTCTTCAAGGACAACGGTTATTCAGCTGCTAACAGCTTCACAAGAATGATCGCTAAGATGCAGGAAACCCTCATACTCTCAGAACAGTTGCTCAAATGGGTAACCGTGGATCTTGATCCAAACGGAAAATACTACGTTGACACTGACCTGAAAATGGCAAAGGATTCCGAAGGCATCGGTCTGTGGGAAGCACCTCGTGGAGCTCTCGGACACTGGATCAAATCCGGTTCAGACTCAATGGTAACAAACTTCCAGATGGTTGTTCCAACCACATGGAACGCATCACCAAGAGACAAGAACGGTGTAGCAGGTCCTCTTGAGCAGGCTCTTATCGGCACAAAGATCTCAGCAGCAGAGAACATGATGGGAATTGACAATACCAACCCAACAGGAATTCTTCACACTGCAAGATCATTTGACCCATGTATTGCATGTGCTGTTCACACAATTGACCTTAGCAATAAGGACAAAGAACAGGGCACATTCACAATTGTATAATCCAGGGAGTGGAGGAAATGAGGAGAAGACAAAGACTAACTCCCGAAGATAAGAGGATAATTAATCTTCACGACGGAGAAAGGCATATCGAGAGATATTCCTTCCTTGAGAGGTTTGCACACTTTGCACACCTCCTTTCACTGTTTGTCCTGCTGTTCACAGGATTTAAGATCTACCTTGGATGGGATTTCATGAGCTATCACCTGGCTCTTTACGTCCATATGATATTTGCCATTGTGTTCATCCTGGCAAACTGGGTACTTATCCCTTACAACATTGCAACCACAGAAGTCCCTCACTGTGAGAAATGTAAGTCAGGTGAACACAATGAGTTTATTCACTCAGCTATGAACATTGCAGGCAGGTACCTTCTTGGTCCACAGGACTTCAAGAACATGTACCATATTATGCTCAACTTCATAGGAAAAGGCGACTACCCTGCCTTCACCGTCTATGATGTGAAGAACAAGGGTTACATTGGAAAACTCCACCCGGTTACCAAATTCCTTCTTGTGTTTGAAGGTATGGCAGTAGCGGTTATTGTATTCACAGGAATTGTGATCTATAACATCAACTGGGGATTTTTCGGAATTCCTGTAAGCCCGATATTACTTGCAATAGGTGACTTTGTTGCACCACTGTTTGGTATGGGAACAATATTCTTCATGCGTACACTTCACCTTGCAATGGCTTACTTCTTCATCATAGAAGTGATAATCCACGTAGGTATAATCGAGATGGATCCAAAGGTATGGAAATACCACAAAGCGATCTTCATCGGCGGTCATGAAGATATCTGCGACCATAGCTATGTAAAGCTCATCAATACAGAGACAGAAGCAGAAGCCTGAGGGTGATTCTACGATCCGGATACTTGGTTGTGGTAATCCCCTTGTGGGTGATGACGGAATTGGCATTCATGTCATTGAGAAGTTAAGCGAGATCAGGGACGAACTTCCTGATGAAGTTGAACTTATCGATGCTGGTGTCTGCGGACTTGAAATGTTGAACATGCTGGAAGATGCCAGTAATGTTATCATAGTCGATGCAGTCAAGGGTGCCGGTAACGTCGGTTCTGTTCATCGGTTGTCAGTCGATGATGTAAAAGAAGCCGCATCCGGTAATGACGGTCTGTCTGTTCACGATATCAGTCTTGCAGACGTGCTCAATATAGCCGAACAGGTTCAGGAAATGCCAGACCAGCTCACGATCTTTGCCATAGAGATTGAGAAGGCCGATGAGATTTCACTTGACCTGTCGGATAAGGTACAGGGTTCACTGGACACGACTGTTAAGCTGATTATTGATGAAATCAGTGCGATGAAAGCTTGTTGAGGGTTTACCTGATCCGTCCCTCAACAATTATCAATGCACTTACTTCTGAATATGAGTTCGCTCATGTGCAGGCTAGTTTAAAACTTTGAATTAAGAGAGAAAAAAGTATCATTGGAACAAACACCAACAAACAATGAACACAGAGTAATAGTTGATTAAAAAACATACTCAGGAGATAACAATGGAAAATCCACGCTCAACTCCGTTAGAGGAACTACTTGTCTGGATCCTCAGTGTTGACCGCCGTGTCATCCTTATGGAGTCTATAGACAATCATCAGGTCATTAAAGCATCTGATGTCGCACAGAAAACGAACAGATCAACTCAAAACATAAGCCGTGCTTTGAAGGAACTCAAAAATAAAGGCATTATTAAATGTCTTACACCTGAAAAGACTACCTGGAAAAGGTATATGTTAACAGATACGGGAAAAGAGGTTAGACAAAGATTACAACAGTACCACTGACCTCTAAACTGTAATAACTGACACTGTTAACGTTTGAAATGGGCTTTTGCCCATTTGTTTTTCTTTTTTGTGAATTTTTACTTCTACATTTGAGATTTGCCGTACTAAATAGACTAGCGAATCTTCTTGCACAAATTCATATAAATATCTATTTTATCCTTTTGAACGAGTTCTTCAATCCAGGCCATTCCCCCACCCTGATCTATGCGAAAACTGAGTTCTTTGAAAAATTCAATTTCATCATCACTGAAGTAAATCATTTTTCCCATTTTACATTCCCTCTGTTATGAGATAGATTATCTTTAGCTATTATCACATATATAGTATTCAACCATACTATTAACTCTTAGTGTATTGAGTAATGGTGTGGATACTAGGAAACAAACTTTTGATTTCTCGATGATAAAAATGAGAATCATATCTACTTTTTATGCAGATGGTACACAAGTTCTATAATACCAGACTCATATTCCTGTGATGATTTTAGATCAAGCCTGATGTCCTTCCTGATATCTCTGAAAAGAGGGATCCCTTTTCCAAGAATAATTGGTTGTATTGCAATCCTCAGCTCACTGATAAGTCCTTTGTTAAGAAGAGGTGATATTATGGAAGAACCACCAACGACCCATATGAAACCACCGGTTCCAAGGATGAGATTCTCTGTGACACCTACCGGATCGTTGGAAAATATAATCCGGTCATTTATTTTTTCATCCTCAGGATATGGACTACGGGTTGTAAAAACGTAACATTCTTTTCCTTCATATGGCCACTTGCCAAAACCAAGTACCTGCCTGTAGGTTTTGTGTCCCATGAGCAGAGTGTCTGTTTTAGCAAGGAAGCTATCAAAATCATATTCGTCTTCATCCAGCAGCCAGTCTACATTACCATTTTCGTCTGCAATATAGCCATCAAGGCTGCATGTTATTAACAATATTACTTCACGCATCTAATCCCCATTACTAATCAGGTGCCCTGGTTATATTTGCTTAATGACAATGGTAAAAACTGACAATGATAGATTTATCATGTCAGTGCGTATGGGAACTCTGTGATTTTCCATTCATCTTCCTGCTTTACAAGATCAAGTTCCTTTGTAACCTCATTATATTCAGGTTCAACTTCAATGAAATTCTCAAGAGAGAATTTGATAGCAACAGATGACTCATTTACAAGAACATCAACAACTGCAGTATTCTCGTTTACATATTCATTTGTCACTTCTATAAACTCATACTTGTCAGGATTTACATCCTTGCAGATATCTACAAAATCTGAAAGCGATGTCTCTTCTTTGTAAGCTGTTGACATCATGTCATAACAGGTATCATAGTTTTCCTGGCTATATTCTGATGCAAAATTCTCCACAGTCTTTGTAGGACTGCTTCCAATACCTGCACATCCTGCAGTCAGAAGAGCTAGCGTTACAATCAGGATTGTTATTTGTTTTTTCATAACCACACCTCAGTTTTAATTGTACTGTACTAAGTGATTAAGTCTTTGGGTCAGACATACTTTCATATTCCGGAAACAGAATGTAGTGTTAACCTTCATGTATCGGCAAATGAAGGAAAACAGAATGAAGAAAAAACATAATAAAGGATTCATATGCACTGGTTTTCGAATGTGTGATCACCTGTTTCCCACTATAAGTGGGCACTGCATGTGATAAGTCAGTTGTTATTTGAAGAAATGCGTTGGTTATGTCTAATAATCAAATCAAGATTTCCAGCAACAGACGTAGCAATTTTCCTGGCAAGATGATTTTGATAATGTTTGTAGGTGAAAAGACCTGTCATCTCATTGTATAAGCTGATGTTCCCCTGTATAAGCAACGGATAGTCATTTTTATCATCTAATGATAATTCCACTGCTTTCATATTACCAAAGCCTTCTAAATCCAGATATTTAGTCTCACCTGATGCGGAAAAATCAAACTGGACATATACATCGGAATTTGAGTATATAGGAGTATACGAGAATGTTCCGACAGTACTTTTTACAAAAATAAATGGCGAGCCATAATCATCCCTCAATTCATCTGTGACTGTCACTGAAAAACCCTCTTTTTCCAGAGCAGTGATTAACTCTCTTTCTACAATTGAATCAAATATCTCATCCTGATGGACGTACAGTATTATGTCACCATAGAAAAAATTCTCAATATTACCAGTAAAATTAGCACTAATGTCAGGGGATTTGTAACTAGCACTAGAACCTAATCCTAAATCCAGAAATGCAAATGAAAATAAGAAAAATGAAATTATTATGAATGTTGTTATCTGTTTTTTGCTGAACTCCACTTCTTTGCCTCTTTAATAAAAATATAGTAACTGATATATAAAAATTTCTATTGTGGGTCTTGTAACAACAATTCCATTTCTGTCAAATGAAGGAATACGGCAGCATAAAATGTCAAAACCGCCAAATAAAGGAAATTAAAAACGACATAACATTCACAAAGGTTTGTTTTTGTATAAATGTGCAGTCGTACACAAAATCAAAAAATATATATAGTATTAATATTACATGATAATCCCTATAGAAATACTAGAGATTGTTACTAATGAAACTTTCAACAAAAAGTGAATATGCATGTCTGGCACTCATAGACCTTTCAGAAAACTATGGTTCAGGATACATAAAAATAGAAGATATCTGTCACAGACAGGATCTTCCCAGGAAATACATCGAGCAGCTATTATTATCCTTAAAAAGAGCTGGATACGTGAAAAGCCGTCGTGGAGCTGATGGCGGTTATATGCTGGCCAAAGAGCCTGCACAAATATCCCTTGCAGAGATCGTTAGGTTAATGGACGGGGCTCTGGCTCCGGTTAATTCGGTGAGCAAATATTTCTATGAATGCACACCGCTTGAAAAGAATGAAGCACTGATCAAAGTGTTCAGAGAGATCAGAGACTACATTGCTGATAAAATGGAGAATACGACTTTTGCTGATCTGATAAAGGAATAATTTTTTTCAAATTAATCTATACTAAACCGATAGAGAATATAGAATAAGAAATAGAATCTAATCTAAATGGAGATTAAACTTACAGTCACATGTTTCACAATATATTTGATTCCATGAATAACCACAACGCATCTACGGTAAGTAAAGGAGACCTGAACTATGAAAAAAGCAGAAAATATCTTAGATGGACATGAATTAAGAACACATCAGAAATTACAAGATAGTCATTGTGGACTCAAAAGGAAGGAATATCTTTGTTAAAAATGATGGACACAGTCAATATGACAGGAGAAATTCAAAACACCATGTCTGATGAAGAACTGGTTGCATGGGTACTTGGTGTTGACAGACGCATTGTGGTGCTTGGTTCCATGAAAAAACGTCCAATCCTTAAAGCATCTGATATTGCTCAGGAAACAAACAGATCTACACAGAATATAAGCCGTGCTCTTAAGGAATTCAACGAAAAAGGGTTCATTACATGTCTTAATCCAGAAAAAACCACATGGAAGAGATATACAATCACAAGTACAGGAAAAGAATTACTGGAAAAATTCGACGACATGTTCTTTGATCCAAATTAAGTAAGAGGGGCTAACATTCAGGTCTATTCTCCCTTTTTTATTCTTATTTGCGTCCTTACATCAGAATTCACCGTTCCAAAATTCACGTAATCTTTCTTTTTCCCATAATTGTTCAATTATGGAGAGAGTTCAGGAAGATAATAACCTCTTAAACTTAAGGTGTATAGTAGGAAGCATACTTCCGCCCTAACGCCCGTACCAAAATAAAATATTTAGTAAAACAATGCTAAACAGCAAATTAGAGAAATGAGAATTTGAATCAATGTTAGAAGATATGAGAACTTATGAGAGACTGTGAAAAGTTTCGGGAAAGGTTTAATAGCATGAATAATCATGAGGTATCTGATGGCTAACACCATTATTAATCATGATAGATTATTAATGCCGGAGACCTGAACCATGAGAAAAGTAAACCATACCATTAAAAGACCTGAATCCAGAACATATCAGATTATGCAAGACAGCCTTTGTATCCACAAAAAGGAGGAATTGTTTTGTTGAAGATTATGGGAGCAATTGGTATGGAGAACACTACTCAAACCTACATGTCAGATGAAGAAATGATTGCATGGGTACTTGGTGTTGACAGGCGAATTGTAGTTCTTGGATCCATGAAAAATAATCCAATACTTAAAGCATCTGATATTGCTCAGGAAACAAACAGGTCTACACAGAACATAAGCCGTGCTCTTAAAGAGTTCAACGAAAAAGGTTTCATTATGTGTCTTAATCCTGAAAAAACCACATGGAAAAGATACACAATTACAAGTGCCGGAAAAGAGTTACTGGAAAAACTCGACGACATTTATTTCGATCCGAATTAAGTGAGAGGTGGCTAACGTCAGGGTCAGCTTTCCTCTTTACCTCTTATTTTCATTTCATGGATTCACTTTTGTTTCTATTTCAGTTCTAAAGTTCCAAATATACTATATGCACATTTTTAAGAATCATCTTCAACCTGCCTAATATACGGACCAAGAATCATGTCCTTATATGCTCCACCGGCAGGAACCTTTGGATAAAGAACTTCTTCCCTGTCTGTACAGACCTCAAGGAAGCATGGTCCTTCTGAGTTAAGGAAAGCTCCCATTCCGTCTTTCAGATCTTTCCTGTCAGCAATCCTTTCAGCAAAAGCAAACCCGAAAGACTCTGCAATCTCCGCAAAGTGGACATCCTTTGGTCTTTGTGTTCCTGTTCTTTTACCATCATAAGCTGCATCCTGCAGGTTCTGGACCATTCCATCACTCCTGTTGTTGAGCATGAGTATCTTAATTGGCAGGTCAAGTGATGCGATTGTATGCAGTTCACCAAGGTTCATCCGCAGACTTCCGTCACCGTCTATTGCTATGACCCTTGCTTGCGGATTAGCATAGTGAACACCAATGGATGTTGGCATGGAGAATCCCATTGTTCCAAAGGACCCAGAACTCATGAACGATTTTGCTTTCTGCATTGGAAGATACTGTGCTGCAAGCATCTGCTGATTTCCGACACCTGTTGTAACCATTGTATTGCCATCAACATATTCTGACAGAAGTGACATAACCTCAGCAGACTGGATAAATTCGGACTCCCGGCTATAATCCAGCGGCCAGGACCTCTTCAGGAATCTTGCACGTTCCTGCCATTCATAGATGTTCAACGTGATGTTATGTTTTTTAGCATAGTTGAGCAGGTCCATGATAGCTGTAGCAGCATCTCCGATAAATGTGAATTTAGGTCCTCTTTCAATCTTTATCTGATGCATTTTCTCAGGATTTATGTCGATATAAGCTATGTCTGTACCTATTGCAAAACCGACCTTCTCTGCAACCCTGTCATCCCAGCGAACCCCTATTGCAAAGAAGAAATCATTCTCCTGAATTAGCATGTTGGCGTATGGTGTTCCAAACATTCCAAGCATTCCGAGATTGAGGTCATCCCGACCATCCAGGACTCCTTTTGCCATGAGGGTGTTAACCGACGGTATCTGGAAGTAGTTGTTAAACTCCCTGATTGCATGGCTTCCGGCTTCAGAATTGAGACCTCCTCCAAGATAGAGCAGCGGCCTTTTTGAATTAAGGAATAACTGGAAGAATTCTTCACACTGTTCCTCGCAGAGATGCCTGTCATCATGATAACTTTCCTCAAACCTTATGACGTTCATGTCCTGGTACTCATGCATTTTCTGCTGTTTATCCAGCGGAATATCTATGACAACAGGCCCCGGCTTTCCTGATTTTGCAAAGTAATATGCATCTTTGATTATTGACTCGAGGTCGTCACCATCAGAAATAAGCATGACTTTCTTGGCAGCTTCCCCGAATATGCCCTGTACATTGATATGCTGGAATGAATCGGTGCCTATCTTATGTCCGGGGACCTGACCGGCAAAGACCAGTAGGGGAATACTGTCACCATAGGCATCAGCGACACTCGTAAGTGTGTTGGTGATTGCAGGTCCTGATGTAACTATAGCAACACCTACCTCGTTGCTGGATCGGGAATAACCGGCTGCACTGAAAGCTGCTGACTGCTCGTTCGAGTTAATGACTATCTCGATGTCACTCTTTTCAAGTGCATGGAAAACCGGCAGTATCGCCGCTCCGGTGTAACCGAAAATTTGTTTGACCCCGAGGTCCTCCAGACTTTTAACTAATATTTCTGCTCCATTCATTTCTTCCATTATAATTCTCCGTGAAAGAAACGATCCCGGCGCAGGATACACTAATCAGTAAAGTAACCAAAAAACAGTGCACTTGAGCCAGAAAAGTTTCGATTATCGTGCTCAAGCGTTTAGCACTACCACTACTAAAGACACAGATACATTACGTAAAGTGTGAGTTGTGGTAGAGTTTTGCATTAATTTAGGATTGGAGGTAGTGGTATTTAAGAATAATGCTTTGTCACAAATCATATTTATTTTTTAATACTGAGAAAACTATATTAGAAATTGTCTTATTTATATACAATGAATTATATAGATTCTGTTAATAAGTATCCATGCTTCTAATTTGGCACGCTTTTGATGTTGGATATGGGAACTGGTAAAATGGAGTTAAAAGATCCAGAAATAAATGCATCTGACCATAATGAAACTAAGGAAAAAAACGAATTTTTACTTAAACAAAGACTTGATTATGAGCATGCAACAGTACAATGCATGCGTACTTTACTTGAGCCGGGGAGTATAGATGATATCTTACCCAGAATACTTAAGATCGTACACAGGGTTGTAGACAACAGCAGAACCTATATTTTTAAAAATGAACCTGATCCTGAACGTGGTCTGTGCATGTCCCAGATATATGAAGCAGTTTCTCAAGGTATTGAACCCCAGATTAACAATCCTGAACTGCAACATATTTCTTATAATGAAGCTACACCGACATTATTAACTGTTTTAGAAAACAGACATCATTTTGCATATTTAGTAGAAGAACTTGAAGACCCGGAGAGAACAATCCTTTCAGAGCAAGGTATTCTTTCAGTACTTATTATCCCTATTTATGCCAGTAAGGATTTCTGGGGGTTTATCGGCTTTGATGATTGTGAAAAAGCCCGTGAATGGGATGAAAATGATATAGACCTCCTACGAATAGTTGCTGATGGTATCGGGGAGCTTATTTCCCACCGGAAAGCAGAAAATGAACTAAGAGAAAGTGAAGCTTTACTGAATGAAGTTGGAAGAATTGGAAAAATAGGTGGATGGGAGTATGATGTGGCAAGTGGAAATGGTAAATGGACTTCTGAGGTTTACAGGATACATGAAGTAGAGATGGACTCTGATCTAAGTGTTGCAGATACTCTTGAATTTTATCCGGCTGAATCGAGAAAACTAGTTGAAAAAGCGTTCAACGATGCTATTGAAAAAGCGAAACCATATGATCTTGAACTGGAATTGATTACTGGAAAAGGCAATCACAAATGGATAAGGACAAGAGGTCGCCCAACAATAGAAAATGGTAAAAATGTAAAGATAATCGGATCGTTTCAGGACATAACGGAATACAAAAATGCTGAGAAAAAACGTCGTGAAAGTGAAGAAAAACTAAAGATATTCATTGAGCATGCACCGGTGACCATAGCAATGCTAGACCGGAATATGCAGCACATAGCCGTAAGTAGAAAATGGCTTGAAGAACTCGGTAGTACTGAGGATATCATCGGACTGTCACATTATGAAGTTTACCCCTTTATAAATAACGAAGTCAGAGAAGCACATCAACGTGCTCTGAAAGGAGATATCGTCCGCAAGGAAGAAGATAGAATTAAGCTACCTGATGGAAGTATTCGTTGGACTCGTTGGGAAGTCAGACCATGGAAAGCATCCGATGGTACTATAGGCGGAATAATTATTTTTTCAGAGAATATCACTGAAAGAAAAGAATCTGAGATCGCACTCAAGGAAAGTAAAGCGCTTCTCAGTGAAGTAGGAGAAATTGCTAAAATTGGTGGGTGGGAGCTGGATGTTAAATCAAATAAAGTTACATGGACAGAGGAAGTTGAGGAAATCCAGGGAATAGAAGATGTTTCAAACCCGGGAGAAAGCCTGAAACTCTTCCTTCCTGAATCAAAAAAGATACTGAAAAAAGCGCTTGACGATGCAATTAAAAACGCTGAACCATATGAACTGGATCTGGAAATGATCTCAGGAAGAGGAGATTATAAATGGGTCAGAGCAATTGCAAAACCTGTAATGGAAGGTAATAAGGTTGTAAAATTAACAGGTACATTACAGGATATAACCATAATAAAAGAGGCAGAATTAAAACTGCTTGAAAGTGAGAGTTGCGTAAGACGTAAGTTGAACGCAATTATGGAGCCGGAAGGAGATATTGCAGAACTGGAACTTACAGATATTATTGACAAAGAACCCATGGAAATACTTATGCAGAATTTTTATAATCTGACACATATTTCTGTTGGTATAATCGATCTTGAAGGCAACATCCTGATTGCTACCGGTTGGCAGGATATTTGCATGAACTTCCACCGGAAGAATCCAGAGAGTTGCAAGCACTGCATTGAAAGTGATAGAGAATTGAGCAATGGTGTAGAGCCAGGCAAATTCAAGGCTTACAAATGCAAGAACAATATGTGGGATGTAGCGACACCTATAGTAGTAGGTGGAACTCATATGGGAAATTTGCTTCTTGGCCAATTCTTCCTGGAGGAGGAGGAAATACCCTATGAGACATTCAAGCTCCAGGCAAAAAAATATGGATTCGATAAAAAAGAATACTTTGATGCACTTGAAAAGGTTCCACACTGGAATCAGGAAACTATCAAAGAAACAATGGAATTCTATATGCAATTGACCAATGTCATGACATCGATGAGCTATAGTAACATCAAACTTGCAAGGACACTGGAAGAAAGGGATGGATTGCTCAACTCGTTGCATGATAGTGAAGAAAAGTTAAAGCTGTTCATTGAGCATGCACCTGCTTCTCTGGCAATGTTTGATAAGGAAATGAGATACATATCTGCCAGCCGTCGTTGGATGGATGACTTTTCCCTTGATAAACAGGACATTATTGGAATATCACATTATGAGATATTCCCTGAGCTCACTGATGAATTGAAAGAGGTGCATCGTCGGGCTTTGGAAGGAGAAGTAATTAGTAACGAAGAGGATCGTTTTGAACGCGCGGATGAAACTATACAGTGGTTACATTGGGAAGTAAGGCCATGGAAAATATTTGATGGAACAATTGGCGGTATTGTGATTTTTTCAGAAGATATTACTGAACGGAAAAAAGCAGAGCATTCATTAATAGAAGCAAAAATGCTGGCTGAGCACAACAACCGTATCAAATCAGAATTCCTGGCAAATATGAGCCATGAATTACGCACACCACTTACTGCAGTTATAGGTTTTTCAGATATATTGCAAGAAGGGACAGTTGGAGAGCTTACTGAAAAACAACTTGGGTATATAAATAATATCAACAAAGGTGGAAAGCATCTCCTTGAAATTATAAATGGTATTCTTGACCTGTCAAAAGTAGAAGCTGGCAAAATGGATCTTGAATGTGAGGATTTCATAATCTCCAAAATTATCGATGAAACTCTAAATTCCATGTCTTCACTTTCAGTAAGAAAGAATATAAAGTTCATATTGGAGAACAATGTAGATGAGATGAATATCCATGCAGACAAAGCCAAATTACGGCAGATTTTGTATAATCTCCTTACTAACGCTATCAAGTTCACTCCTGAAAATGGCGAAGTTTCTGTCAGTATAGACAAAACAGATAATGGGATTCAGGTTTCTGTTAAAGATACTGGTATCGGCATTCCGGCAGAAATGCAGGAAGAGATTTTCAGTCCATTTACACAGGTGGATGCTTCAAGCAAAAGAAGATATGGTGGCACAGGTCTTGGACTTGCTCTTGTTAAAAAGTTTGTTGAAATGCATAACGGAAAAGTCTGGCTTGAAAGTGAAGAGGGAAAGGGCAGTACTTTTACTTTTACCATTGAAAATCAGAAAAAGAATGAGTGAGTTTTTCTGTTTTTTCCGAATTACAGGACATTATTGTCTTAAAATCAATTCTGAATCTCTTTTGCACCTACAAAGGTTATCCATATTACCCATACAAGCTCACCCATTGTGAAATAATCAACAAAGGATGGCACATATCCTATAAGGAAATATGAGACGGTTGCTCCCAGGTATCCTAAGGATCCGACATATAATAGATATCCAATCCATTTCGGGAACATTCCTGATTTAATTACCAGTGTACCAATTGGTATAAGCCAGAGTCCCCAGAAGACTTCTGCTAAGTGCATTGCTTCAGGCATGATTATTGCCATCATTGAGAAAGGTACCCCTAATAAACCGAATACGACTATCAGGGATGACTGTTCCTTATCGATCTCCATGAATAATTTGTACAGCAATAATGCAATCACTATCTGGAACACCTGTACAACAATCTGACCTAACTGACCAACTTTAAAGAGTGTAGATTCGCTTGCAAGTGTCGGCGCATATAACAACGAAAATATGCTTATGACAGTCCATACCGGATAAAGAATTCTGAGCTTTGTTATGGTCTTCATGATAATAATTTTGGTGAGGTGGCATATATATTTTGGGTTATTGATAATATTGGGTGTTGTGAGGGGAGTCGAAATTCCGGCACCGGATACGTTAATCAGTACATTTACTAGAAAACAGAGTACTTGAACCAGAAAGTTTCTTTTGGTAGCTCAAGCGTTTAACATTACCACCACTGCGAACACGTTGTATGCGGTTTGATTTGCGGTAGGGGTTCGTATTAGAAGATGAGGAAGGAGGATTTAAAGTTCACTTACTTATGAATTTGTCTCTTCACTATTAATTTTATTCAATATGAATTGTATCACAGCAAATATCAAAAATGAAATAATGAAACTGACTAATATATCAGCTAAGAGAAAAGTTAAAAAGAGGAATGAAACAGAAACTAGAAGTCCATCATACCAAGTAAAAACATTTTTTCTATTCATTAGAAATGCCTTAATGTGTGATTTAATTAACTTAGTAAAATCATCAGAAAAATGGTTATCATTTTGTTGCTCTTCACTTGAATCTTTATTAAAATCAACAAGTTTGACAGAATAAAGAATAATGCTAAAAACAGATATTATAAATGTTACATAAGAAATTTGGCTCCAGTTAAATATGCTATTTGATGCATAAGTTTCACCGACATTCAAAAGATACAAAAAGAAACCATTAATCAATAATGTTAGAAGAACAACAAAAGATGGATCTCCTCAAGATTGAGTGGGTAATTTAATATTCTGTTCATCCAATCCATATTGGATGGACGATAAACTCTTGATTCAAATGGCTCTGGGAATAACCCCTCCATGGTATGTGAAAGACATTGATCTTAATGTTTCTAAGAAAAGAATGGATATTTATCTAGATTTTACCAAGGGAACGAAGTTCCCTTGCCCAGTTTGCAACAAACTGTGTGATCTCCATGATACCAAAGAAAAAGTATGGAGACACCTTGATTTCTTCCATCATGAAACATACATTCATGCACGAGTTCCCCGAACAAAGTGTGATGGAGATGATGTAAAACTTGTTGAAGTTCCATGGACAAGACAAAATACTGGATTTACATTATTTTTCGAAGCACTAATCGTTGCAATGTCCAAAGAAATGAGTGTTTCTTCAATTGCTGAATTGATCAATATTCATGAAAATTCTGTATGGATAATTCTAGCTCATTATGTTGAAGAAGCCAGAGCAAAGATGGATCTCTCTGAGTTAGATACTATTGGAGTAGATGAAATATCTGTCAAAAAAGGTCACAGCTATGTGACCTTGTTCTATGATCTAAATCAATCAAGAGTAATTCATATTGAAAATGGAAAGAAAAGAAGTGTTTTCAAGAACTTCAGGGAAGTTCTTTCCAGAAAAATAGACCCTGATAATATCAAGTATATTTCAATGGACATGTATCCTGCTTTTAGGGGTGGAGCAAGGGAATATTTCCCAAATGCTAAGATCGTTTACGATAAGTTCCATATTGTCAAAATGATGAATGATGCAATTGATAAGGTTCGAAGAAAGGAGTATCAAACAAATAAAGATCTGGGTAAAACGAGATTCATGTGGTTGAAAAATCCTGAAAATCTATCGGATAGGGAAATAGCTAAGATTCGATCAATCAAAGATTTGGATACTAAAACAGCAAAAGCTTACAGATTTAAGCTTGGACTTCAACGTCTGTGGGATATAAAAAATATAGAGGTAGCGAGGGAATATCTTGACAAATGGCATTATTGGGGAACACATAGCAACATCAAGGAAATTATCACATTGGCCAAGATGATTAAAAGAAATTCTCATGGGATATTGGAATCAATCAAACAAGGTATCAGCAACGGTGTTGTTGAAGGATTGAACAACAAAATTAAAACTGCTTTTAAGAGATCATATGGATTGAAGACTGAGAAGTGTAGGAATACAATGATATTCTTGATGGCGGGTAAACTTCGTTTACCCACACGATGTTAAAGAGAACCTTATTATTTAATGCCATAGCTTCGCCTCATATTGGTTTAAGTGAACTGACAATGGATGCAACCATCTTGATCAAGTCAACAAGCAGTGCGATGGTTCTAATAGCAAAATCATAAAAGAACTCAATAACGGAGATATGCAGCGAGACATAGTTAGCTATCATGTCCCACATGTTGTCTTTTTTCTTTGTTTTGAGTAGAGTACCACCGAGTATGAAAAACTCGATAGTCATAAGAGTTGTTTCCGGATACTCTATGAATAAAAGATCTAGGTAGAAGAATACTTCTGCAATGATTGCAGCACTCATTTCCAGAGCTGTGGCCATGTATGGACCGACACCTGGGATCATTTCAACGAATGCCAGGATAGAGTCCCAAGCCCAATCAAAGAAAAGATCAGTGCTACCTGTAATTAGTTCGGTGAGGGAATCGTCAAGGATGCCCTGGAATTCCTCTGCTGTCACATAGGTTGCTTTGAAATCAAACTCATTAGTGCAGGAGGCTTGAACATCACTGTAAGCTATTTCTGTGTATAAATCATATAATGAACTTTCGTAAAAAGTAGCAGTTAAAGGTAATATACCTACATACACATCCACATCAAACTCGCTATCTAACTCCCCATAGAATGGTTGGATTTTGATATCTGCATCCGTTGCGAATGGTTGGAAGGAGTCCAGTGGCTCAGAAGACACAATGGTTCCGTTTGGATACTGTAAAGAGACATAAAAGGTCCACCAGCCAATAGTTGATCTAGTATTGTTTATATAAAGGACATACTCTTTGCCATATGCATCAAGCACAGTAGTACTATTAAAATTTTCTTGAATATTGTCAAGATTTACGCCACTAATAAGATAACCGTCAGGACATTCATAGTCTATGTAATTTACATCATCTTGCTCATAAGTTTCTGCTGCTAACGCTATTGATGTTAAACACAACAAAATAAAACAAATAGCAACAGCCTTAAATTTCATTTCAAGCCCTTTTTAGCAGCTGCCATAAAGAAAATCACAATCAGCATAGAGTACATAGGGCCCACATTCGCCTCAGACTCCTCTAATACATCTTTGGCTGCAGTCCTTCCTGCCCTGTACTCATCATCCGAGCTGCTGGAGCTACTGCCATCGTCATCATCTGAGAGGCCACCCCCCTCCTCACCCTCACCCTCTTCCTCTTCTTCCTCTGACTTTCTGGTAAGTTCAATAGAGAGTACATTGTCGTCAGCATCAAAAGTGAAAGTACTCTGGTAAGTCTCAAAATAGTCCTGTGTTACCTTAATCGTGTAGGTCTGGCCATCTGCCAGGCCATTGATCTCAAAGGCTCCTAAACTCGTTATGTCTGACTTTGTTTTGGAGCTGTTGTACACGGTTACAGTTGCCTGGGAGATAGATGCTCCATTATCTGCAGCTGAAACACTGCCATAAAGTGTAGATAATGCTGCGGGGCTTGGTGTTAGGTATGGATTGTAGCTATAGGATGATCCTGAGAAGGTAAAATCTGAAACTGTTTTGTCAACATAGTTAGATGCAGATACATAGATATTCCATGTGCCTTTATTGATTGTGAGTGTATAATCTCCGCTGCTGTCCGTTGTTGTGGATTCACCTGCTACAGTGACAGTTGCTCCGAAGATTACTGCCTCTGTGCTTGCATCCCTTATACGTCCGTGTAGTGTGGCCTCACCTGTTGGAGCATTCTCTGTATAAGCATAGTCATAGCCTAGTGAATTATCATCACTGTCATACGCTCGAATGTAGAACAGCTCGCCATAAGGTCCGTTACTTGGAAGCTGATATCCTGCTGATCCATTCCCTGAAACACTGTACTGCTGGAAGTATGTTGCATCTGCAGCAGTTGGACCACTGTGGAACACGATAAAGGAACCTTCTGGCATGTTGTAATAGTTCCATGTCATGTTCTCATCCCTGTCATACGTGTATTTTGTAAATTCCAGGGCTGCACCGTCTGCACTCATTTGCATTGTTGCATTTGCTATTTCAGTAGGATTAAATAGGACGCTTGCACGAGTCATAAGCTCGGCTCTGAATTGTCTTGATGAGTAGGAAGGAACAGTATAGAGAATTGATCCAGATTCTGAATAGACCATCCGCCTTTCTTCAAGTTCCCATACTGAGCTTTCAGAATTGTAGGACCTAATGTCTATAAAATTCTCGTTGCTTGCACTGTAAGAAGGATATGTGTAGCTGATGTTTGAAATATCTCCGGCTGAATATGAGGACTCATCCCAATAGATAGCATCAGGTTCACCCTCTACTAATACAAATTCATCTGCATACAATCGTCTATTATTTGTTACAACTTTTAAGGTGTGAGAACCACTATAACTGGAGAGATCTATAGTTTCTTGACTCCATGAATCAAGAGTAGTAACATTATACACAACATCAGAATCAATATAGATTCTAAAATATCCACTTCCCCAGGAATACGAAGTAGTATAATAGAAAGAAAGCCCATCAACATTAGTCAAGTCTACCACTTGTGTAATTCCGGCATCACCACTAGGATTGTTCATTAGTAGACAATAAGAACCTATTTGATTGGAATTTGTATTTGCCATTGGAGTATATGTCCCAAATGTAGACCACCCTGTAAGATCTCCAGTTTCAAAACCTCCATTTGTTATAGCTGCACTTGCAGGCAATACCAGCAAGCAGAAGCACAACGCCATTAATATTATTTTCCTCATGTTAACCTCTTGTAAACAACATAAAAGCCTCCAGTAATAACGAAAGCCCACAGTAAATATGCTAAAAATGTAGGCATTTCCAGCCTCAACAATTCCAGTGCATTAAGTGGATTCTGGAACCATACATCCTCTGCAGGTCTGATAATGAACACATAGTCTGAGCCTGTGTCAAGCTGTAAGGATCCTGTACTGTTTGTTTGACCTACCAGCTTTGAACCGTTGGCCGTTGGCTGGTACACTTCAATGTCAATGTTTCTGCCTAGTTGAAGATCCGAAAAAGAAATGGTGATATTCTCTGCAGCTGCTGCAGATGGGATCAGGAGGGTAACAGCCAGAGTGAAGATCAAAAAAATGGTGTACTTTTTCGTGTTACCCTCTCCTGACCTCAGTGTTTCAAGAAGCTGAATGCGTTTTTGATACCATCCAGGAGAGCATCAAAGAATCCAGTCACGAAACCCACTACAATGAGAATCAGTATAACCGGAACAACAGCCATTATCAAGTTACCAAAATTAGGCATTATTCCCGATACACCATCGAGCATATCACCCATTGCAGTCCAGTCTATACTGTAGTTGCTTTCTGCTGCAGCATTACCTACAAGGCATGAAGCCATAACCATGCAGGAGCCCACCCACAGTAAAGCTCTGGTTTTCCACGTTGCATTCTTTTTCTTATCTGTTCCACCTTTAACAAGTGAAACACCGTTAGCAGTTTGATTTGCTTTTGCCATAGTAATCAATTTAGGAATTTTATAGGCATTTTATTTATACAGTGTAGAAATTGCCACCTTTGACACCTATTGCCAGATTATGAAAAAAATATAATATAAACACCAAAGAAAGTGCCACTTTTGACACCATTTAGTCAAAGATACATTAGTATGTACATACTTACACCGGAAATTAAAGAGTGTGGACTAAAACGATAGCAATAGAATGAAAGAGTATATTTCCCCTTCTGGACAGGACACAGGCTCACCGTGATCTTACGGAGCAATAATGATCGTTCTGGATTCCTGTATATGGATCCACGCTTTTCTGGGAACCGATGAAAGATGCGTTTCCCTAATCAAAAAAGTCCTGTCAGGTGATGTGAAGCCTGTTGTTTCCCCGTACATTGCCATGGAAGTTATCAACAATGTGCTGAAAGAAGGAAACAAGAAGAAGTATGACCTCGATAAACTTCAAACAGCGATATGGTCTATTTTCAGGGAACCTTTTGTCAAGACCACATTTACACCACTTGATTTTGAAATGATGGTTCTGGAAGAAGTTCGCAGCCGTCCTGAATACTGTGCCCTTGCAACTGCCCTGAGCATAGAGCCAAAGGACGCTCCTTTAGTTGTGCTTGCGTACCAATATGCTGTCCCTCTACGTTCACTGCTGAGTATGAAGGAAAAGATTGGGCAGTTGATCAAGGTAGATGTTATCGATGTTGATGAGGCACTTTCGATTTATTGAAGGGTTATTTAGAGTATCGTGTTTAGAGTAACATCGTAGCTATTCAATATTTAAAAATCTAAGTTCATCTGTCTGCTTGGCTATCCTTTCATCATTACGAAAGAAGTAGCTAGTGGCAGTACCGTTCTCGATCTCGTAGTACTGGTTGACGTAGTAGGTGACATAAATAAATCAAAAATAGATATCCTTGATCACCGCTCTTTTTGGATTCTCAGAATCAATCCTTAGAATCACTTCATCACCTTCTCGAAAATTATTACTGAAAAATATTTTATGTGTTAATGCATTTCCTCTCCAGTATTTTTCACCTTGAAATTCATATTTGTATTCAACCCTTGAACCACCACTTTTGTATGCATTGGCTAAATGGATGTAACCAGTTACATCCACACCTTTCATATAAACTGAATAAAAAAAATGTATCCGACAAACTAAGAAAATAATTGCAATGACACTTATCGATGTTGTTATTATTTTCCATCTCCACATAAAATCTGGTGGCATGAATTGCAGTAAATAGAAAATAGCATATGCAACCCAAAATACTAAAGTAGAACTGACTGCTAAATTAGAATAATAGTCTGCTGACATAATTCTGTAATAATTGAATTTTTCTTCCATGTTTCACCCCTTATGAATTAAATTACATAACACACCATTTTAGAAATCTCCCACATTAATTAGCGTTTATTTTCAACGTGAAAAAATGTAATTTCAAGCCTATTATACTTACATAATTTTGGACGAAGACTTAAATCAGTCTTCGTTATCTTCCTCGTCATTATTTTCTTCCATCGGTTCGATATTAATTTCGTTAGTTACCATGTTTATCCATAATGACTTCGTTTTGTCTGAATTGAAACCATATAAATAGAAATCTCCTTTTCCAAAAGTACTAACCATTTGACCATTTTCAGCAACATACCTTAACCGATAACATTCATCAAAATTAAAGCTATCCGGTACATTTCCATTGAAGTTATCTTGTAAAAATTCAGAGTTTTTGTCCTGGGAATAAAACTTATCGTCTATGCCATCAATTACAAGCCCTGTACCAGTACTTAAAAAATAATTCCGATTAAATTTGTAAGCGTTAAAAAGGAACCGTTCTTCACCTGATAATTCCTTGCTAATTCGTAAAAATCCTTGTGTTGCTTCCAATAATTTTACTGCCTTCGGCCACCTTACAATCCACGTACTTGGAACGCCTGGTATTAACAACGCTGCAACATCTGCACAAAAAAAAGCCTTGTTTTCTGGGCTCGGATCAAGTGCTAATAATATTGCACTGGGTATTAGCCACGCGGCATCAGGTATAGTTTCAACAAAGTGTCCACTTGGATCATTATATTTCACCGGATTATTTAGCGTGTAAGCATACCGATTCAGTGCTTGTGGATTGTACGGGTCAGGCAACATCGTATCTGGCTGCACAAAAATCCTGTACTCCGGTGAGTAGTATCGAGCACCGTAATACATCAATTCAGTATCAATGTCATTCTCCTGCCCCGTGAAACCATACTTCTCCAGACCACCTGACTGAACCTCACCATATGGATAGTATTCAGTACGCTCAACCTCAAGCCCACTTTCGTTAACCAACAAAGTGGTACTGCCCAGATGATCTGAAAGATACCATTCCATGCCTTCATCTGTCTGCTTGGCTATGCGCTCAGCGTCGCGGAAGAAGTAGCTGGTAGCAGTTCCGTTCTCAATCTCGTAGAACTGGTTGACGTAGTAGGTGAACTCACCGGCAGAGTTCTGTTTCTTGCCTCTCTGACCGTTGGCATCGTACCAGTATTTTTCCACGAGGGAACTGTTTGATGAGTAACGGACTTCGCTCAACTGGTTTGCATCGTTGTAGACGTAGATGAAATCTTCATCCTCAACCAAATTCCCGTTGTCATCGTAATCCAGAATGTTTCCATTATACGTATCAGGGGCATGGAAAGGTGTCAGATTGTATTCGTAGGAGGATATTGTGATACTGTTCTCATCCACCTGCTGTATGCAACCGTATTGATCGTAGCTGAAATCACGTTGATAAGTTGAAACACTGTTGACCGACATATCCGCGCTGGTCAGCCTGTCTAGGTCATCGTATCCGTAAGTCTTCACGGAGTTCATCACATTATCCTCTATCTCAAGGATATTGCCTACGTTGTCGAACTCATAGTTAAGATCCTGAAGACTCTCGGTGTAGATCCTGTCCAGCAGCAGTTTCTCAGCATCATAGGTATAGCTGGTAACCACACCGTTTGAAAGCTCCTTGGTGGTTATCTGGTTCCTTGCATTGTAATCAAGGTTATCCACAACGCCCTCAACACTCTCCAGCAAAGTCTGTGCATTATAGGTCAGGTCGACACTGTTACCGTCAGGGTAGGTTATTGTTGTGGGCCGGTCCATACTGTCATACTCATAGGATGTGGTGTAACCAGAGGTACCAGGTACATAACCTATTGTTTCTCCTTCAACCCTATAACGATCATCATAATCATATATTGAAGATATTGCTCCTTTTGTAACTCTTGAAAGCGTACCATTGTATTCAAGATCATATGTGAAACTGACATCCTCATCATTGGGGTAATCTATCGCAGTAAACCTGTCCAGAGCATCGTAGCTAAGCAACGTTGAGATTCCACGTGCATCGGTCTGGTTGATAAGATTTCCGTTCAGGTCATACTCATAGGTCCAGTTACCCATGTCAGGGTCGTTCATGGCTATCTTGCGGCCGAGGGAGTCGTAGGTGAAAGTGACGCGGCCTTCATTGCTGAAACTAATCTCCTCAATATTTTCTGAAATAGTGTAGGTAGGTTCATCAGTAGCATGCTGTCTAACTATGACATAGTCCCATTTCTGTGTGTTCCATATGTATTGGTCTGATGCACGCAGGAAATAGATATAGGAATCATAGCCTGTGATATTATGCTCTACGTTTTCTGCAACCATTACATCATCCACATATACAGTCACATTTTCGTTATCCACTATGAGATTGAATTTGTGCGAACCGGGATTATCAGATGTGTAATATACTGAAGTGGATGAGGTATCAACATATGAATCCACGTCAATAGCCGCGCCTGCACTTCCATATCCATTTAGCGGCTGGCGTATGGCTATACCATTATCCGGTGCGTAATGTCCTCCACCACTTGTTTGATGGGACATCGTTGTATCATTTGAAAGAATGAAGCCTGAGTACCACCATGCACCTTCTCCACTTGATATTACCTGATCTGCATAGTATTCAATTTCCAATGGTGTATTTTCATAGTTAAAAGAGGTTTGAGTCTTTGCGTATGCCTCTGCTTTCACAGCATATGATGGACCACGAACACTTACCTTTAATTTCCCATCTTCAGTAGTCACATCGCAACTACCTCCATTTGGAGTATTGTAGACCGTTGTCCATTTATCTGGATCAAGTGAAGATGAGAAATCGTCAAAGAACTCAAAGACATCATTTCCATTAGATTCTGATTCAACTGCAGAATTACCATAGTACATCTTGATAGTTGCTCCGCTTATTGCATTTATCTCAGGTACTTTCACCCACACTTTTGCAGAATTTGAGTTTGTAATTGACTCCATCCAGTATGGAAGAGGTGTATTCTTTTTATCGGTGAACCTGATATCATCGAAATCCGTTTGCATTTCAGGTTCGTAGGTAATATTGAAACTCATCTGGTAGTCCGTCAAAGTACCTGATGAAGATGGTAAAATGCTAATGACCTTCTTATTGCTGAAACTAATCTCCTCAATATTTTCTGAAATAGTGTAAGTGGGTTCATCAGTAGCATGCTGTCTAACTATGACATAGTCCCATTTCTGTGTGTTCCATATGTATTGGTCTGATGCACGCAGGAAATAGATATAGGAATCATAGCCTGTGATATTATGCTCTACGTTTTCTGCAACCATTACATCATCCACATATACAGTCACATTTTCGTTATCCACTATGAGATTGAATTTGTGCGAACCGGGATTATCAGATGTGTAATATACTGAAGTGGATGAGGTATCAACATATGAATCCACGTCAATAGCCGCGCCTGCACTTCCATATCCATTTAGCGGCTGGCGTATGGCTATACCATTATCCGGTGCGTAATGTCCTCCACCACTTGTTTGATGGGACATCGTTGTATCATTTGAAAGAATGAAGCCTGAGTACCACCATGCACCTTCTCCACTTGATATTACCTGATCTGCATAGTATTCAATTTCCAATGGTGTATTTTCATAGTTAAAAGAGGTTTGAGTCTTTGCGTATGCCTCTGCTTTCACAGCATATGATGGA